>JAJDBL010000189.1 GCA_029261375.1 Nitrospirales bacterium | reverse complement strand
AACTCAGGTCTGATGACGCTGTGGATGATATCGGACACGATCATGAATTCCAGCCCAAGTAGCAAGTACGTGCCGAGCCCATATCGTATGTGTTGTATCTGTTTCCAGAACTTTATACCTCGCCGCTGACCAAACTCATTCTTAATCACCCCCCACAACGCCTTGACGAAGCCGATCAAGATAACGGTCAATCCCACGCCATCGACGCCATATTGGGCATATTCCAACGTGTGCATTAGTGTGTCGACGGTTATTCTCCTTTCGATATCAGCATCAGCGCAACGGGGCTTTTGGTGTGGCTATCGTTTGGAGCTTCTCTACAAACCGATTGGTGGTTCCCAACACGCCCATCGATTCGAGTCTAAACACTCCGCCAATATTTCCTGCATTGATTTCACTCACTTTCCAGGAACCGTCATCGTCGAGGAGGAGGTCGTAACCCAACAGGCGGATTCCCGCGTCACAGTAATATGGTGCGGTGGCAGACACGAGACCTCGGTCGGCGTCCGTCACTGGAACTATATCGCACGATGATCCGAAACTGACATTCTGAATCCAGTGCCCGGTGGGTGAACGGCGGAGAAATGCACCGAAGATGTCGCCATCCATGACCACAATGCGTTTATCGCCCTCGATGACCCTTGGGAGGTAGCGCATTAGCAAGACTGCTTCTGTGCCACCCCGTGAGAGGTGGTGGAAGCAATCTGAAAAACTCAGGAAGACACGCATCTGTTCGATCACGTTGTCCGTGACCCAAGCACCCTGGGTAGTCGTAGAGACTTTGTATACGCCACGTCCTCCACAACTGTTGGAATGCTTGACGACGATGGTGCCATGGGTGTTCAGAAAGGATTGGGCAACTGACTCGTCTTTCGTCACTCGTGTAGGCGGCGTGAATGCGCTTGCCGCTTCCAGGAGAAAGCCCACGTCAAGTTGGCGGGCGATTCCAGCCGGGTTGTTCACAAAGGGCACGGACTGTGACCATTGTAATAAGCGTGTGAGGTAGCCATCAGGAAAAGGTTTCAGTGTGCGACAGAATGCGATATGAAACGCATCCGCAGGCATCCTCGTTGGGCGCTGTTTAGGCAATTGTCCGAACTCATCGGCCGTAAATCCTGGAGGTATCGGAACGATATCGATTGATTGACCAGACACCATCATGGCCGCAGTATCCGCGTGAAACAGCTCGATCTCGGGATGGGCGGCGAGGCGTTCATAGCTCAGCGGGATATCGGTTGTGGCGTGTTCGTACGCGGGTGGATTAGCGATGCAGAGCAGTTTCATGATTAGGATGCTGCCACGCTGCCTTCAGGATTGTCAGATGTGCCTTTGGGAAAGAATGAGCCTAGATTTGACACCACCATTCCCAGGGTCACGAAACCCAGCGCGGTGATTTGCACGATTGAAGGGTGTTCGCCGTTAATCAGATAGGCAAACCCGACGGCCAAGATCGGGGTGCCGACTGTCCATTTGGCCACACTTGCTGCTGGTAAGGCCTCAATGGCACGAAACCACGTGAACTGCGACGTAACGATCACGACCAGTGCATACACCACCATGATCCCCCACAAGGGACCGTAAAACGCATTCGCAAAATGATGTGGCCCAAACAGGACGTAGGCGATATAGAAGAACACGATGGCGGAGAAGAAATTTCGTGCGAATAGCAGGGCCGGTAAACCAACTTCCGGTAATAGTCGTTTACTCATCATTGTGACGATGGCATAAACCACGGTAGACCCGAGGATGAGAAAATCGCCGGTCGTCAGGGAAAAACCGCTGCCTGCAACCACCGTTGCCAAGACTCCTACCCCAATGAGCCCGAAGCCGGCCCACTCAAATTTTCCAACGACCTGGCTTAGCACAAACACCGAAGCGATCACGTATAACACCGGACCCAATCGAGCAAGCAGGACGGCATTAGTGACAGAGGTTGTTTTGAGCGCTGAGAAAATCAGAGCGGAAAGGAGGGCGGCCAATGATGCGAATACGAGGACTTCAATGGTGACTCGAGGCCTTAGCGAGCGAAGTTTTGGCACGATGGTTCGTGGGCCAAACGCTACTAAAACAACGATCGATGCGCAGAGGTTTCCCACAAAAAGAATATTGCAAAACTCCACGGCGTTCTCAACTTCACCTCCCAATGCGGCACCGGTAGCGATGAGCAGGGCCACAATAGGTGTCGCGAGGGCTTGTAGCCCTCTGGAAATCACGACGAGTAACTGCGGTGGAATGGAATTCAGCATATGTGTTGGGGTCTTTGCTTGTTAACTCTTCATTTTTGTCATCTCGAACGTAGAGAGAGATCTTTGCCGCACAACGTTGCCGTTAAGATTTCTCCCTTTAGTTGAAATGACAAAGAAATAAAGGCTCATTGCGATATCATGATGAACCAATGCGCTCATCAGAGTTTCCGATACGTATCCGGGTCAGCTTTCAAGATGAAGAGGTTATCGAGCCGAATGACCTCTCCACGTATTTCTAGTGGGTCCGCAACAAACGGCAAGCTTTCGTCGTTAACTGCTGACCCGTTGGAGTTCGTTAGGAAAAAAGACATCGTGGTGCCAGTTGTATCCTTCACCAGAAATACCGAAGGAATCCCGCCAGCAATGCAGCGAACCGCGCATTGTCGATGCACGGCAGTATGGCCTGGCCGCATCGTTCCGTAATAACACTTGCTGTCGACGACTTCGCCTTGGAGGGTATACGTGCCAAGCGGTTGCTCCTTAGTCGGCTTGGTGATGGAATCTGGAGGGTTTGGGATGATATCCGCGCCTTTCACCGAAATCAGTGTTTCCGCTGCGTCGCGGTAAATCAGAGAGCCGCGAACACGCACGAATCTTCCATTCAGGGCGGTGACATCGATTTTCGGACCGGATTTTCCGCGACCGACCAGCACATATCGTGAGAATGTGTCCGCCCCTGTCTGTCCAGG
>JAJDBL010000188.1 GCA_029261375.1 Nitrospirales bacterium | reverse complement strand
CTCCCTCTTCTCACTCCCGCCGACCTCATCGGCATCCAGGCCAATCTTCAGGCCATCACGCGCGTGCACAACCAGCAGGGTGACTTCCTTTCCATGATCGACACCCTCCTTCGTGAGTACGAACTGGTCCATGAAGACGATCAACGCAGGCTCATTGCGCATATTGAAGCAATCCTCCAGATGCAACTCGCGGACGACGAGTTGCGAGTGATCGTCAATCGATTCCCAACAACGTTTCCTGGAGACTCTGCGCTGGTCTATCTCATTCAACGCTACGACCAAGCTGAGAACCATGAAGTCTTTGCCATGGAACATCTCGTTGACCTGTTCGTCAGTCGCTTCCCGGACCATGGACAGCTCCCGGACGCGATCTCACGCCTGAACGCTGTCCGTGGACAGCTGCAGAAACATCGCTACATCATCGGTGCGGCGCTGCCGCTCCACGGATCCCTGGAACCCTACTCACGTGAAATCCTCAATGGCATTCGCCTCGCGATTGATCAACACCAGGGTCCGACATCCGTTGGTGTGGTCGTCGTTGATATCACGCAGAAAGATGTGAAGGGACAACCCATCGATCTCATCCGAAGCCTCGATCAGCTGAGGGAAAATTTCAGCCCGATTGCGATTGTCGGCCCGCTACTAAGCAAGAACGTGCGTGAACTCACCGAGTGGTCAGAAGGCTACGGCATTCCCGTCCTATCACCGACTGCATCCCAAGACGATGTCACCCGCTACGGCTCGTTTCTTTTCAGCACCGCACTCACCGGGAAACTTCTTGGGAATGCCATGGCCCAATATGCCATCCTGGAACTAGGGATGACCCAGTTTGCGATTCTCGCTCCTAGCGATCCCTACGGGTCTGAACTCGCCGAGGTGTTCGCAACGACAGTGGAGAACATGCAAGGACAGGTTCTCGCGACCGTGTTCTACGAGCCTGGCGAGACGAACTTCAAACACCAAATCGAAACCATTCAAACCGAGGACCTCAAGCAGGATGGCACCCTGCTCCCCCCTACTGAAGGACAGGACAAGGAACGCCCCGCGTATTTTCCCGGCTTAGACGCCATTTTTCTCCCAGACGGGCACAGCGCGGTAGGCCTGATCGCGTCACATCTTCACTACTACGATATGAACGTCACACTGCTCGGCAGCAACGGCTGGAATACGCCGGACTTGGTCCGCTTCGGCGAGCGTTCTGTGGAAGGCGGGCTGTTTGTCGACATGTTTCACATCAATAGTGCCGAGCCTGCCATGAAAGCGTTCGTGCGTGACTACCGATTACACTACCTGGACGATCCCTCAGAATTCTCGGCACTCGCGTATGACACGACCCACATGGTGATTGCCGCCATACAGTCTGGAGCGACGACGAGCCGTGAAGCCGGACACCACCTACGGGAACTTCGACAGTTTCCGAGCCTCACCGGCCCGGCATATATGGAACCATCGGGAACGCTGCATCGGCCGTTATTCGTGCTCAAAGTCGAACGCGGAAAATTCATCCAGGTTCATTAACTAGGACATCGTGACCCATGAGCTATCTTCAGAATATGTTTCTCATGCTCTCCTATCAGCTGCTGCCGCTGCTGTTTGCGATGGTACTCCACGAGTTCGCACATGGCTGGGTCGCAAACCTGCTGGGGGACCCTACCGCTCGACAGGCTGGCCGTTTGACGCTGAACCCCAGACCGCACGTTGATCCTGTCGGGACAGTGCTCTTTCCAGCGATGTGCCTGATCCTCCAAAGCCCAATCTTCTTTGGATACGCAAAACCGGTTCCGGTCAACTTCCAGAACCTCAACAACCCCAAGCGCGATATGGTGCTCGTCGCCGCGGCAGGGCCAGGCATGAACTTACTTCTGGCTGTCGCCAGCGGGATACTTCTCCGGATAATTCTGATGGTCGACCCATCGCTGGCAAGCGAGATATTCTCCCTGAGATCGTCAGGAATCTCGCACGATATGACCGCTATGGTGCTCCTCCCCATCGGAAAAATGCTAGTCTTTTCCATTTACATCAATGTCTTGCTGATGCTGTTTAATCTTCTTCCCATTCCTCCTCTCGATGGCGGACGCATTGCTGTTGGACTCCTTCCATATCAGCAAGCGCGTACCCTCAGTGGCCTTGAACCTTACGGCATGATGATCGTCATCATCCTTGTGGCATTCGACAGTCAGCTGCAGATTATGGGCACCTTCTTCTGGCCACTCGTCGATGTGGCCACCATGGCAATCTTGTCAGGGACGCTGGGATGAAATCGCGTATTCTGAGTGGGATGCAGCCAAGCGGACGCCTGCACCTCGGAAACTACATGGGTGCGCTGGCGAACTGGATCACGCTACAAGATCAATATGACGGGTATTTTTTTGTCGCAGATTGGCATGCGCTCTCAACGAACTACGCCGACACCGCACACATTCAAGCGTTCACCCGCGACATGGTTATCGACTGGCTTTCGGCCGGCCTCGATCCTGATAAAGCGACCATCTTCATCCAGTCACAGGTGCCCAACCATGCCGTGCTTCACGTGCTGTTATCCATGATCACTCCAATCCCTTGGCTCGAACGCATCCCAACCTATAAAGAACAACAAGAACAACTCGAAGACCGCGACCTCTCCACATACGGATTTTTGGGCTATCCCATTTTGCAATCCGCAGACGTCCTCATCTACAATGCCGACTTCGTTCCGGTGGGAATAGACCAAGCCCCTCATGTTGAACTCACGCGGGCCATTGCACGTCGATTCAACTCTCTGTACACACCCGTCTTTAAGGAACCGCAGACATTGTTAACGGAAACCCCAAAACTCCCCGGCACGGATGGTCGCAAAATGAGCAAAAGCTACAACAATGCGATCTATCTGTCCGACCCTGAAGACACTGTACGTGAAAAACTTCGAACCATGGTTACTGATCCCGCGCGGAAGCGCCGAAAAGACCCCGGAAATCCAGACGTGTGCCCAGTCTATGACCTCCATAAGGTCTACTCAGGACAGCCGGTGCTTGAACAGGTCAACAACGAGTGCCGCACGGCTGAGATTGGCTGTATCGATTGCAAAAAACATCTCGGAGATGCCCTCGTGGACCGGCTCCAGCCTATCTGGGAACGTAACCGCACCATACGTGAAACGCCGACACTGGTTGATGAGGTCGTCCGCGAAGGCGCCAAACGTGCCCAGACGACATCGCACGTGACGATGGATAGCGTTCGGCAGGCCATGGGAATTTGAGCACGTCTCCCCGGCACCACGTATGAAAACGGGTATCAGAAGGTTAGTCACTCTCGTTATGTTGAGATGCGCTACAGAATGTGCACCATTCTGTCTCGGGAAAGGAAGTACATGGCAACACGCATAGGCATCAACGGATTCGGACGGATTGGACGAGCCGTCACACGCACATTGATTGGTGATTCACGGTTTGAGCTCGTAGCGGTCAATGACCTGACAGACGTTCAAACCATCGCGCACCTTTTTAAGTATGATTCCGTCCACGGAACATTCCCAATGACCGTAGAAGCGAGCGACGATGCCTTAGTCGTTGATGGACACCCCATCAAGGTCCTCGCCCAGAGAGATCCATCAGCGTTGCCGTGGAAAGACCTCGGAGTTGAGATCGTGATTGAGTCCACGGGCCGCTTTACGAATCGGGATGCCGCGGCGGGACATCTGACGGGCGGAGCGAAGCACGTGATTATTTCCGCGCCTGCAAAACAACCTGATGTGACCATGGTCTTGGGGGTGAATCAGGAGACGTATGACCCGAGCATCCATAAGATCGTGTCGAATGCATCGTGCACGACAAATTGCCTTGCACCGGTATCAAAGGTCCTGCATGAGCAATTCGGAATCAGACGTGGACTGATGACCACCATTCACTCGTATACGAATGACCAACATCTTCTCGACCTACCACACAAAGATCTTCGTCGCGCCCGATCCGCAGCCCTGTCAATGATTCCAACCACGACCGGTGCCGCAACCGCACTCTACGAGGTGCTTCCAGCCCTCAAAGGAAAGCTGGATGGGATGGCGATTCGCGTCCCAACACCGAACGTGTCACTCATTGACCTGACTGTTGAGTTGGAACGCGATGCAGATAAAAATGATGTAAATCAGGCATTCCGTGAAGCCGCCGACGGGCCACTACGCGGCATCATCGAATACTCCGAAGCTCCTCTGGTCTCCATCGATCTCAAGGGAAATTCACATTCCGCGATCGTCGATGCCCCTCTCACCGCCACACTGGCTAAGCGCATGATCAAAGTCATCGCCTGGTACGACAACGAATGGGGCTACTCTTGTCGAGTCCGTGACCTGGCGGCGTTCATCGCCGATCGCAACGGATAGCGGCCCATACGCCTAACCCAATACCTATGCAACGAGGCAAGCTCGGATGAACGTCAATAAGGTATCGATCGAAGATATTGAAATCAGTGGAAAACGCGTCCTCATTCGCGTTGACTTCAACGTTCCGCTCGATACCAATGGCGGGGCACTGGTCATTGCCGATGACACCCGCATCCGCTATAGCCTTCCCACCATCAACTACGCCATCGATCAGGGGGCAAAAGTTATCCTCTGTTCCCACCATGGCCGCCCTGATGGAAAACCTGCTCAACAACACAGCCTCGCTCCCGTCGCCAAACGATTAGGACGATTACTCAAAAAAGATGTGGTATTCGCACCGGACTGTATTGGACCGGAGGCGGAATCACGTATCGAGGCTATGGCGCCAGGTGATGTCGTCCTTCTCGAGAATGTGCGATTTCACCCTGGGGAAATGAACAATCACGAAACATTCGCAAAGGCATTGGCTTCCCTCGCCGATGTGTATATCAACGACGCATTCGGGGCAGCGCATCGAGACCATGCCTCCATAACCGGGATCACGCGCTTTATCGACACAACGGCGATGGGACTCCTGCTCAGCAGAGAGGTACATTACCTTCAAAGCGCTATCGCATCTCCCACCCGCCCCTTTGTCGCTATTCTTGGCGGGGCGAAGGTCTCCGGAAAAATTGGAGTCATCGATAACCTAGGAAAGACCGTTGACAAAGTCATCATCGGTGGCGGAATGGCGTTTACCTTTCTCAAAGCGATCGGGTTAGAGATTGGCGCATCAATGGTTGAGGATGACATGCTCGATCTTGCACGGGACATTCACCGCAATGCGATTGACCGTGGGACTAAATTCTACCTTCCCGTCGATTGCGTCGTGGCCACCCATCTCGGGGCAGATGCTGAAACCAAAATCGTCCCCGTCCAAGAAATTCCCAAGGGCTGGATTGGCGTCGACATCGGACCCGCCTCGGCACGACTCTTCGAAGAAGCCATTGAAAACGCCAAAACCATCCTGTGGAATGGTCCTATGGGCGTGTTTGAGATCGACGCGTTCTCGCGAGGC
>JAJDBL010000187.1 GCA_029261375.1 Nitrospirales bacterium | reverse complement strand
GGCGTGACCCTGGAATTTGGGACCTCCGGGCTTTTGCGAAACTCAGATCTCGTCATGTATGACCGTACGACAGAGAGTTTGTGGCAACAGTTTACGGGTGACGCCATTGTGGGCCAGGCGATGGGCGAGCAGCTTCACTTTGTGACCTCCAGTGTGGTTAGCATCAGGGATTTTCACGAGGCCTTTCCTCACGGACTCGTGCTGTCACGAGACACCGGGCTGAATCGTAGGTATGGAAGCAATCCCTATGCGAACTATGACACTATTGGCAATAGGCCGTTTCTCTTCAGAGGAAAAGCCGACCCGCGATTGCAGGCGATGGAACGGGTGGTGAGCCTCTCTCTTGGTGAGATCGAAATCGCATATCCACTGACAACGCTTGTCGAGCAGGGAGTGGTGAATGACGTGCAAGGTGGCCAGCGGCTTGCTGTATTTCACGCCTCTGGGGCAAGTACCGCGCTCGGAGCGAGCAAGATTGCGAAAGGACGGGATGTTGGTGGTACTGGAGTGTTTGAGGCGGCAGCTGAAGGGAAGGCACTGACATTCCAGCGTGACAGCGATCGTATTCTCGACCGGGAAACTGGGACGACATGGAATATCTTTGGACGGGGCATCGATGGTGCCCTACAGGGCACACAGCTCAGGCCGATTGTCCATGGCGACCATTTCTGGTTTTCGTGGGCTGCGTTTAAGCCAAAAACGCTGGTGTATCGCGCAGACTAGGCATCTTCGCGTCCCTCTGTCTTTCTCTCCCCGGCAACATCTCTTGCCAAACATGATGAGGTTTCTGATGTGGTCGGTCGTGTGCGACCGGTCAGAGGTGGGCTAGCGGGCCGCGGGTGTAAACAGCTCGATGAGCTTCGGATCGAAGTGAGTCCCCGCGTGTGTGAGCAGCGCGTTCGTTGCATCGATGCGTGACAAGGGCGGTTGTTTTGGATTGCCGGAGACTAGGTGGTCAAACGCCTGTGCGATACTCACAATTCTAGCTAGTAGCGGGATCTCCTCGCCTTTCAATCCATCCGGATAGCCGGAACCGTCATACCGTTCATGGTGATGCCGGAGAATCTCACACACCTCGAGGGAGAATCCAAGAGATGCTCCCATCCGCGCGCCGATCTCGGTATGAAGCCGTTCTGGATCCCATGCGGTCTCGTCAAGGGCAGCGAAATTAGTAAATATCTGATCATCGTTGCCGAGCATGCCAAGGTCGTGGAGATACGCGCCATAGTCAAGCGTCTCACGAGCAGCGTCGTCTAGTGATAGTTGATCTGCCAACTGCGAGGCATAGAATTGTGTTCGCCGACAGTGACGTGATAGGCCGGCATCTTTTGCTTCGATAAGAGATGAGAGGCGTGTGAGGGTGGCTGGAATGTCCTTCTCATGTTCCCACAAGTTCCCAAAGTTTCTCAGCGTATTTCGAAGTCTATCGAGCGAATGCTTTTTCTCGAGGGTGTTATTGACGGTGTTCATGACATCCCCGACGTCAAATGGTTTTGTCAGGTACGCGGCTACCCCGTTTCGGATTCCCTCCATCGCGGAGCTTAGTGTTCCGTAACCCGTAATAATAATGACTGCCGCCTCGTGCCGGTCTTGTTGCATCTGACGAAGGAGGTCCATCCCGTGACGCCCGGGAAGCTTGAGGTCTAAGGTCACCAGATCGATATGCTGGGCGTTGAGAACTTGAATGGCCGTATCGGCGTTGTCGACAGCATACGTGTTAAAGGAGGGGTTAAGAATCATTTTCAGGGAGTCGCGTGGCCCGATTTCATCTTCGACGATGAGAACGGAAGGGAGATGAGATCTCGCAGTAGATGCCGTGGCGGTATGCATCAGATAGGTATCCTTAGTTTGTCCCAATGTTATCCATAGCCTATCCCTAGCTTATGCAAGGTATATGCCGATTCTATGACATTCTCACGTTGTGAGTCAAAGGGCCCATTTAAGCTAGTGAAGTCGAAAAACACGGTGATTCTCGGTGTTGATGAACAGATTTGCTACTCAATGACGCGTCAAAATAAACGCATTCGTCAATAATATGGTCAAAAAGTAGACGCGTGAAAATGGTGGGGGGGTGGCGAGTGTCATTATTGACAGTACGTTGTGACGTTCAGGTATGGGAGTGCTCAAGAAAGCTAGTCAAGTCCTGTCCTGAGTCGTTCGAAAGGAAAGCCGTAGGGAATGAAGCACCCAGAACGTCGTTGGGAGATCCTTTTATAGGGATCGGGACATGCTTTTTCAACCGTCCCCGGATGACCAAGCCGGACGGCCGTTGTGCTAGGGAAGTGAACGGGAGAGACGCGGAGGCTCTCTCGTATGGGTCTTCACATGAGGGTATTCACGAAAATGCTCGCGAGTATGGGATCGTAGCGCGTTCCGGCATGTTGGCGAATGAACGTGGTTGCATCGGTAGGGGACCGTGCGGGTGAGGTGGTATCACCGGTGATCAGGTGATCATAGCTGTGCGCAATCCCGACAATGCGCGCGAAGAGTGGAATGGCTTCACCCTCAAGGCCTGAAGGATAGCCGGTACCGTCAAACCGCTCATGGTGATGGCGGATGATCGAGCTGATCTCTGAGTGAAACCCGAGCGAGTCTGCCATTCGTGCGCCGATTTCTGTATGACGCGTGAAGATCTCGCGTTCATCCCCATGGAGAGAGGCCTGCGTACTCAGAATGTGTTCGTCAATGCCGATTGTCCCAATGTCATGGAGGAGGGCTCCTGTCTTGAGTAGCTCGTGGTCTTCCGCGGTGAGTTCGAGTCGCTGTCCAAGCAGGGACGCATGGTGCTGTGTCTGCCGAGAATGGCGGCATAGTGCGGTGTCTTTTGCGCCCAGAAGTTTCGCGAGCCGCATCGCCGTTTTGGTGGCGTCCTGATCTTGGATCCACAGATTCCCAAAATCCTTCATGAAATTTCTCAGGCAGTCCAAATGGTATTTCCTGTCCAGTGCTTGGTGAACCGTTGAGATGACGTCTGCAACATCGAAGGGTTTGAGGACATACCCGGCAATGCCTTGTTGGATGCTCTCGATTGCAGACTCCAAGCTTCCATACCCTGTAATGATGATGACTTCGGCATCGTATTTGGCCTTCCGGATCTCTTGTAACAGGCCTTGGCCATGAAGGCCGGGGAGCTTCAGGTCTAGCGTGACTAAATCAATGGGATGGTCCTGCATGATTTGAAGGGCGGAGTCTGCGTTGTCTGCGGTAAAGATCGTAAAGGTGGGA
>JAJDBL010000186.1 GCA_029261375.1 Nitrospirales bacterium | reverse complement strand
GTTAGCGAAAACGAGTCCACAGCTTGATGTGTTGCTTCGCGACCTCAAGGAGCGTGAGCATCGCGGGTTTCAGTTCGAAGGCGCTGAAGGGTCGTTTGTATTGCTCATGCGCAAAGCACTTGCGCCTGCGGTTGAGTGCTTCGAACTCCTTGGTTTCCGTGTGATTGTTGACAAATACCACGAAGCGACAGGAACGACCTCAGAGGCCACCATCATGGTACGGGTCGGCGATAGGCGCGAGCATTGCGCTGCGGTGGGTAATGGTCCGGTGCATGCGCTTGATAATGCGCTTCGGAAAGCGTTGGAATTGTTTTACCCCGAACTTCGCGCCGTGCAACTCCGGGACTACAAAGTTCGCGTGTTGACTGGCGGGAACGGAACAGCATCACAGGTACGTGTTCTGATCGTGTCTGGTGACGGAGAGACGGAATGGAATACCGTCGGAGTCTCCGACAATATCATTGATGCGAGTTGGCAGGCATTGGCAGATAGTATTGAGCTGTGTCTTCTGAGAGAGCGGATGTCAAAACCCACTTCACGACCCACGAGGAGCCCAAGGAGAAGCCATGCGAAAGGCAGATCTGTCACACGAACTGTTTGAGAAAGTCGGGATTTCCAAGCGGGATGCCGCGCATATCGTGGATAGCCTTTTTTCGTCGATCCGCGAAGCGCTGAAAACGGGCGAGTCCGTCAAGATCACCGGGTTTGGATGTTTTATGGTTCGAAGCAAGGGATCCAGAAAGGGGAGGAATCCCCGAACTGGCGAAGAGATTGGGATTACCCCGCGTCGTGTGGTGAGCTTCCGTCCGAGCCAAGTGTTCAAACGGCATGTCAACCACAGCTGAACAACCCAACACCAAGAAGCTCTTCTATAAAATTGGGGAAGTCAGTGAGCTGACACAGGTGCCGACCTATGTACTGAGGTTTTGGGAGTCGGAATTTAAATTCCTAAAACCGGGAAAGGGGCCAGGGCGACGACGGACCTATGTGGATCGAGACATTGAAACCGTTCGTGCGATTAAGCGCCTGCTGTACGATGAGGGCTATACCCTTGAAGGAGTCCGGAAGAAATGGGGTCGAAAGGTAAAAGCCGAGCGCAATGTGGCGGCCATTAAGGAACTTCCAGAGGATGTACTCGCACACGTCAGGGCTGAGCTCTCGGACGTGCTCAAAATTCTCGACTCCTATGGTGGCTCATCTCAGAAGAAACGCAGGACAACATCAAGTGGTTCGGGGCGTAGCGCAGCCAGGTAGCGCACTCGCTTGGGGTGCGAGAGGTCGGCCGTTCAAATCGGCTCGCCCCGACCATCGTTGACCACACACGTCTTTGATGTTCCACGACATCTCGCAGTGGATGCTCGAGTGGGCGGATTCGCCTCACGCCGTCTGGGCTCTGTTTTTCATCTCGATTGCGGAGTCATCGTTTTTTCCTGTCCCTCCTGATGTGCTTCTCATTGCCCTGGTTTTGAATCAACCTGATCAGGGTATGTGGCTCGCAGCGGTGACTACCGCGGGATCGGTTATTGGGGGGATCCTTGGGTATGGTATTGGATATTGGGGCGGGCGCCCTGTCCTGCGGAAGTTCGTTGCGGAATCTACCATCGGCAACGTCCAAATAAAGTTTGATCGCTATGGAGGATGGGCTGTTGGAATTGCAGGGTTTACCCCGATCCCCTATAAAGTCTTTACGATTGCAGCGGGAGCGTTCTCACTTAAACTTCCGGTCTTTGTGGTGGCGTCGCTCATTGGGCGTGGAGGCCGCTTTTTCCTAGTGGCGGGCTGTATTCAACTGTTTGGAGCACAGATTGTCGAGTGGATCCAGCGCTATTTGAATGTTGGGTCGCTGCTGATCCTTCTTGTGGTAATCGGAAGCTTTGTTCTCATACGTGTGTTACGTAAACCGAAGACGGTATAGACGATGTTAAAGATCCACAACACCATGACTGGGCAAAAGGAAGTCTTTGAACCCCTGGTTCCTGGCAAGGTGGGTATGTATGTGTGTGGTGTGACTGTCTACGACGAATGCCATTTGGGTCATGCGCGAAGTGCGATTGTATTCGATACCATTCGTCGATATCTCCGGTATCGCGGGTACGACGTCAATTACATCCGAAACTTTACCGATGTCGATGACAAGATTATTGCTCGGGCGAATCGAGAACAGCGTGATTGGACTGAAGTGGTTGATCAATATATCGAGGCCTTTTCACGTGATATGCGGCGACTCTCGGTCGAGATTCCTAGTCGGGAGCCAAGAGCAACCCAGCACATGGACGATATCATCGCCATGGTGAAGGGTTTGATCGATCGAGATGCCGCATATGTCGTCGACGGTGACGTGTATTACCACGTGGAACGATTCTCTGATTATGGATGTCTGTCTCACCGGAAGCTCTCGGATATGCTTGCAGGCGCCCGCGTTGACGTTGATGAGCGAAAAGAACATCCTATGGATTTTGCGCTCTGGAAAGCCTCAAAACCAGAAGAGCCTGCCTGGGACAGCCCCTGGGGGAAGGGACGTCCCGGGTGGCACATCGAATGTTCGGCAATGTCGATCTCTCACCTAGGAAACACGTTTGATATTCATGGCGGCGGAGAAGACTTGATCTTTCCCCATCACGAAAACGAGATTGCACAATCCCAAGCATTGACCGGCCAGCCATTCGCGCGTTACTGGATCCATAACGGGTTCGTGACGATTCATGCGGAAAAGATGTCGAAGTCCCTTGGCAATACCTTCACCATCCAGGCCCTGTTTGTAGGGGCGTCATACCAAGAAATCGTGACCGCAGAAGTGATTCGTTATTTTGTGCTCTCCGCGCACCATCGTAGTCCGATCGACGTGCGGGACGACAGCTTTCAAGAAAGTAAGCGCGCGCTCAATAACTTTTACGACTTGTTTCTCCGCCTTGAGGAGGCGAGCGAATCACGGCATGGTGGGACGAGCGCTGACCATGACATAGATCGAGTACTGATGCCATTGCAATCGGGATTCGAGGCCGCGATGGATGACGATTTTAATACACCGGAAGCCATCGCGACACTACAGCGTGCGCGTGGTGACCTCAACGCCCGAGTGTCTGCCGGTGTATCTTCTGACGTGGCGACACGTGTCCTGACGTTCCTGCGACAGATTGGATCGGTTTTGGGCCTCTTTCAATTGCAATCGAAGGCATGGGAGTTCGGGGAAAAAGCCGCATGGACGACTCAAACGACGCGTGATGCTATTGCAGAACTCAGCAACGGCGACATTGAGGTCATGATCGGTGAGCGCCAGACAGCGCGTTCCAGCAAAGACTGGAAACGCTCAGATGAGATCCGCGACGACTTAGCACGCCACGGCGTCATCCTTGAGGATCGTCCCGATGGCACGACGCGATGGAAAAAATGAATTCTGACAACGTGTCGACTTCAACCGCCGCCTCTGGCTTTGATAGTGATATTCGCGAGTTGTTAGTGGAGTTACAGGAAATTTCCAAAAGAAGTTGTGAAGAATGTATCCAGTCACTCCCCACCGCGCTTGATCGCTGTGATGTGAATGTCGTGCGGCTCTGGATTGATCTTGGTATAGAGATTGCCACCGGATCTGGAGCGACCGGGATCCGGTATTTTAAGGAGAGTTTGCCCTGGGTCATCGAGTTGAACGATCCCAAGGTACAACACCGCATGTTAACAGCCGCCATCGAGATGATGAATGTGGATGCGGACGCAGAGACATCCGGAGCGCATCTTGCGTTGGAGTGTCTGCGCCGAAGTAGCGTGGCGGCTGCTGTATTAGAGGAAGCCGATCTTCACACATGGACATCGATCGGCATGGACCTTGGCAAATGGAATGCATTAGCCGCCGTGGAATACTTTCGGGAAAGTCCAGCCATCCTGCGAGTATTGCCATTCGCCCACTTGAAACAGTGGGTGGAGTGTGGCGTCAAGCTGGTCACCACG
>JAJDBL010000185.1 GCA_029261375.1 Nitrospirales bacterium | reverse complement strand
GAGAAGGAGTTCAAAAAGGGTCTCATGCCGAAGAAGTATAAAGAACTGATGACGGATGGTGAGCTAGAAGTATTGGCGACGTATCTCGTTAGTCTGAAAGATCCTACCGGGAAAACCCCTAAGCCGATATTTCCATAGCTTAGATTGAGTATATGTCCATGATACAACCGAAGATTAAGATGAAAGTGGTCGGAAGTGATCGGGACGTTGGCGAGGTGTCCAATGTGATTGCCGACCCAGTGACGAAGTCGCTCAGCCACATTGTCGTTTGCACTGATGACGGAGGGCAACGTGTTGTTCCCATCGATCAGGTTGCTGATGTGTCTGAAGGTGTTGTTCTCCGATGTTCTGCCGTAACGGTTTCCGGATATCCACTGTTGTGCCGTGATGATTACACGACGGTGCATCAGCAGGAGGTTGCCGGCCTCGAGGCGCGTCTAGATGTCGACCCGGGTCACACGCTTCTTCCTGTTCCTGAAGGAGATAGAGACATTCCGCGTCGCGGCTTCTTTACCAAGTTTACGATAGCGATCAACGCCGTGCTGGCGATTCCTCTCGCGTACCCTGTCTTAAAATTTCTTATCCACCCAATGTATGCTCCGTACAGCAATCAGTGGGTCAAATTGGCGAGTACTAATCAGTTTTCAGATGCTGATGCTCCGAGAAGCTATCGCTTTAAGAAAACGATCAAAGAGGGCTATCTTGAGCGCACGTTCGACAAGTCCCATTGGGCGATGAAGGCGTCACCTGGGACATTGGAATCTGTGTATCAAGGAAAAGACATCGAGTTTCGGGACAAGAGTGGCGAGGTGTACTGGGTCAATCGACGAAACGTTCCATACGTCGTATTCTCTGGAAAGTGTCCACACTTGGGCTGCGGTTATAAATGGAGAAGTACGAAAAAGTACAGCATGGCGTTTTTATGTCCGTGCCATTTGAGCATTTACGATATTGCTGGAGGTGTGTTGACAGGCCCTGCCCCGCGGGCGCTTGACGTGCTTCCCACACGTGTGACACCCGGAGGCGACATAGAGATGATTGACGTCGAGTTTAAGGCGGGTCGTGCGGATCGAGTACGGGTGATCTGATGAACGGGGTGGCAAAAAAAATATACGATTGGTTTGACGAGCGTGCCGGTCTCACCGAACTCGGCGACAAAATGCTCAACGAGCCAATGCCTGGAGGCTCGAGATACGCCTACGTATTCGGCTCGATCCTGGTCTACATCTTCATGATGCAGCTGGTGACCGGCATTTTGTTGATGTTTTATTACGCACCTACCGCCGACCATGCCTATGAGAGTACCCAGTACATCATTCACAACGTGGAATACGGATGGTTTATCCTGAGTTTCCACTTCTGGGGCTCATCCGTTATGGTGGTGATGGTTGTGGTTCATATGTCTCAGGTGTTCTTGTGGGGTGCATACAAGAAGCCTGCTGAGTTGGTGTGGGTCGTTGGAACGATACTGTTCACGCTCGTTGTTGCGATGGGATTCACCGGCTATCTGCTTCCATGGGATCAACGATCATACTGGGCAACGACTGTCGGTCTAGAAATTGCAGACAAGACGCCATTGATAGGCGACTTTATTGGACAGTTTCTTCGAGGTGGACCGACCACCGGAGCACACACGATCAATCGCTTTTTTGTGATTCATGTGATGATCCTTCCCTTGGCTATTATGGGTCTGGCCACGCTCCATATCTATCTCTTTCGGAAGGCTGGCCCAGCTGGCCCACGCCAGCGCGACCATGAGATGTTGACTCGGACCAGTGAGTATTTCTTTCCTCGCCAGGTGTACAAAGATAGTGTTGCAATCGGCATCGTATTTCTTATTACCTGTGGGTTGGCATTTTATGAGCCGGTTCATTTGCTTCAAGAAGCGACCCCTGAGCCCGGGGACTACAATCCCATTCCTGAGTGGTACTTTTTGTTTCTGTTTCAGATGCTTCGTTATGAAACGTTCTCTGGTGAATGGGGGCAAATTGTCGGGTCCATTGTGATTCCGGTGATTTTCATGGTCTGGTTGATTGCCATTCCGTTTATGTTTAGGAACCCGGAACGACGCCTACGGCACCGGAAGCTTGGGTTCCTGACCTGGGCGATCATTCTCCTTGCGGTCGCATATTTGACCTACGATTACACCATCACTGAGGTTCATTGAGTGAAGGTCCCAAAGGATCCAGACTTATATCTCACTGTCTTTGTCGCAATCGGCGTGGGAATTGTAATGGTGTTTTGGCTGCTCACGCCGGTGTATACGCCTCACCATGAGGAGGGGGAGGAGCCTGAGGCTCATGCTGCGGCTAAAGTAAAGCCAGCCCAGGCGCTCGCACAGGTTGACGCAACCCTCGCTGCCGCAGAAAAAACACTCGCTGAGATGAAGGCGAAAGATGGTGGTAAAGTGGAGAAAGCGGTCGACTCAAAGAAGGACCTTACCAAAGCAGTACCGGTAGTGGAGAGTTCGAAGCCTGCGGAGGTAGTGCCCGCATCATCTCACGACGATCATGCCGGTCATGATATGGCTAGTCAAGATCACGAATCTGAAGAATCGTCACACGATCATGGTGGTGGAGGTGATCATGGACATTAGATCAGTCCTATTTCTTGCTGTTTGTCTCGTGTTCGCCTCAACGTCATCGGTTTGGTCTGAGGACGCGGATGGAAATGCGATGTCTTTGGGTGACGTGAAGACGCTTGAAGATCTGGCGCAGGTCGGTGGACAGTTGTTCGGAGGCAAAGGCCAATGTGCACAGTGTCACTCCCTTCAAGGCGGTTCATCTGATAAGGGTCCTTCCCTCGGTGGAGTCGGGGCAAAGCTAAAACGAGAATTTATTCATGAGAGTTTGGTCAAGCCTGATGTCTATGTCTATCTTGATTTTAGCAAGGTTCCGCCTGCACCCTATGCTGCGCCAATGCCGCCTACGTCTCTGGTCAAAGGTGAGGTTTTAGCCGTCATCGCTTATCTGCAACATTCGAGTGGGCAGGCGATTACAGTCGATCTTTCCGAATTGAAATAGGAGTGAAGAGCCCCATGAATACACGTCATGTGATCGTGCAGGGATGTGCACTTCTCGTCATTGCTCTATTTCTCTTCAATTCAGGGTGTACCAAAAAAGACGACGTAGCGACCTCAGGCGGATCCGTGAAAGCTGGGGCCCCGGGAGCTAACCAATCTCCTCAGCTTGTCGCGCAAGGCAAAGAGCTCTTTACGAACTATTGCATCCATTGTCATGGTCCTTCTGGTGTGGGTGATGGGTTCAACGCACGGAATGTTGATCCAGCTCCTCGCGATTTGACCGATCGCGATACCGAAGAAGGTGAGATAGGGTTTATGGCCGCGCTGACCAACGAAAAAATTTACAACGAAGTCATTGGTAGAGAGTTTCTGAATCTAGAGGACTTTGAAGCACTCCAGGAAGCGTATTTCGATGCGATGATGATGGATGATGAGGCAGAGGCAGCGGCGGCAGAGGCAAAGCTTCCATTATTGGTTCCGCCAGCAATGCCGACGTTCAGGTACACGTTGTCGGATGCTGAGCGTTGGGCTTTGGTCGCATACCTTCGGACCTTACATAAAAACGATGCTCCCCCGGTAGAGGTTTCCGCTGCCATCGATACGTCTCGTCCAGCGTTTCCCGCCAGAGAGGCGCCTGACTTGAATGTGAATGGGGA
>JAJDBL010000184.1 GCA_029261375.1 Nitrospirales bacterium | reverse complement strand
AACGCGAGGAGCACAAAGAGAATCAAGTCGACATTGACCATTGTCAAGACGAGAATGTTGCTCGGAATATATGGCGTCTCCCCCGTCCATTGGTTCAGCAGATAGGTGAGGCCAAGACAAGGGAGGAGAAAAAGGAGGGTGATCCAGACGGGACGAAGATTCAGTTTGGAGGTTACTGGCATGGGGTTAGAACGCATGGCCAAGGGTGAAATGCAACTGTGCGGCGGATTCTCCGGTTTCTCTCCGAAGCTTATATCCCAGATCCAATCGCAGTGGGCCGACGGGCGTATTATAACGAATCCCCGGACCCATCGAGAATTTTATATCTTTCAAATCAACGTTCCGCGCATCCCGCCATACGTTTCCACCATCGACGAACAATACGAGACCAACGTCTCGCGGTAACGCGAAACGGAACTCCGCATTGGTGACTAGCATCGCGTTTCCTCCTGTCGGGATCCCGTCGACCAGTGTCTGGCCGGTCACACCGAGTGAATCCTGATCATAGCCACGAACAGTATTACGTCCTCCAAGAAAAAAGCGTTCGACAATCGCAACCCGCGAGGTGTTTCCGAAACGCTCCGTATATCCGCCACGCCCCTGGAGAGCGAGCACCACACGATTCCCAATGGGCGTAAACCAGGCACTCTGCCCTGTAAATTTGTAGAACTCATCCTCAGAGCCTAACACCGACGCAGACTGCTTGAGCGTCAAGGCATGAAACGCTCCTCGCGTTGGATTAAACGGATCATTCCGCGTATCCCAAATGATCGAGGGCATGAGACTGGCTATCGTCACCTTTTGCGTATCATCTGGCAATCCTGCTTCTCGACGTGCAGTGATGATTTCATCTCGCACCTTAAAAATGTCATCAATCTCATAGCGGTATAATAGTGCGATGGTGATGGCGTTGGACAGCCGCGATTCAAAACCAAATGCTGTTCCAAACGGCTGGCGATACTCATAGATCGTCAACCTGTCAAAGGACAGCAGATCGGTTGCCACGCGCTCTTCAGTGAGATATGAAACCGTGGCCACGGCATCGATCGGTTGACCAAGGAAGCGGGGTTCACGATACCGTAACGCGTACCGCTGCTCGATTTGGCTCACTTCTGCTCGGGCGCTAATCGTGCGTCCAGTACCAAATACGTTTTCATGGGAGACATCGACAAAACCACGTGCCCCTTCGACATCTCCAAATCCAACACCAAATTCAACCGCACCACCCGGCCGTTCGTCCACCGCCACAGTCACGTTCTTCGTCTCTTCCAGAATATTCGGACGATCTACCGTCACCGAGACGTTCTCTAAAAACTCCAGCCGCTCTATGCGTGCTTGACTCTGAGCGAGGGCGTCGGGGCTCACGGGGTCACCTGGTTCGATCAGAAGCTCTCGTGCGATCACGTGATCTGCCGTCTTGACGTTGCCCTCGAACGTAATCGCCCCAATGCTGACCGGAATCCCCTCTTTGACACGATAGTGAATCACCACGCCTCGACCAGCATATCTATCAGTGGTGGCCGCTTCAATTTCTGTAAATGGATATCCGCGATTCGCATAGAGACGAAGGAGTTCATCGCGCCCCTCCTCCTGAAGCGTCATGGTCATCGCCATCCCAGGCCTAAGAGAAAGGTCTTCGTACAACAGTTCATGAGAAAGACTTGCGTTACCATCTATCGTAATATCAGCCAATACCGTTTGAACGCCCTCCGCAATGGTAAACCGGAGGTCCGCCGTCGTCGGTCCATCATGCTCGCTGTAGCGCACATCACTGCGAACCTGGACATCCATAAATCCGTGTTGTCGATATAATGCGGCAATGTTTTTTTCATCTTCATCAATCACCGATAGTTGCAAGGTGCCTCGAGAAAACCACCCCTTGATCTCACTGCGCAGTATTTTGCGCAACGCGCGTGTCGGAACGGCATGGTTGCCGGTGAGAGTAATCGTCCCAAGCGCGACTGGGATGCCTTCATCCACGACGAATTGTACGTCGATCAACCCAACAGAACTCAGCTCATGAAATCGCGCATCCACATTCACAAACGGATGTCCTGCGTTGTGATAGAAGGCGAGAATCTGCTTTTTGGCGGTTTCAATTGATTGCTGATCGACCGTCCTCCCCCGTAAAATTGTGAGAGGTTCTAACAATGTAGAATCGGGGAACGATGCGTTCCCCGTAAATCGGACCTCCACGCGCATCCCGGCATCTATCCATATGCGAATTGATACGTTGCCGGTCAGCTTGTTGTAGTGGAGCTCAGGCAAGCCGATCGTCACATCGAAAAATCCTTCGCTTTGGTACAGCGTCCGGATCGCGCGGACGTCGTCTCGAAGAGTATCTGCGTCATAGGTCCCCCCGATATGCGCGTGCAGAGATTCCCGCAGCGTGGACTCGGCTAGAACAAGGCTCCCATGAAACTGTATACCATCGATACGGGCCTGCTCTCCTTCAGTGACACGCACATATAGCGCGACCTCGTCGCCTTGGGCATTATTCTTCTTGAGTTCCGTGGTAATGCTCGCTTGAAAATACCCTGACTGGCGGTACGTACTTTCCACCGTCTGTCTCACTCGCTGTTCGAGTTGGTGAGCATAGGTACTTCCAACCGCAATGCCTATCGCGCCGTGAAGTCGGTCGGTTGAAATACCTTCATTTCCCCGAATGACGATATGAGAAAGCCGCGCTTTGGGCACAGTGACGACTTCGACGCGGAGGCCAACGGCTTTTCCGGGCCCTGCGTTGACGTTCTCTGCGTAGACAAGAATATCGCGTAATGGCTTTGCTTGATACAGATGGGCCACAGCGTGGCGAAGACGCTGTGAGGAATAGATGTCGCCTACACGCATGCGAAACAGACGCGAGAATTCGTGTCCAGAAAAGAGGGGATGTGCGCTGTTGGAGCGGTGTTCGATAACGAGGATCGGCAGGCCTTCAAATGAGGCCTGATGCGACTGGACGATGACCGGAGTAACTAAAAACAGGACACACAGGAGAGCACTCGATCCGCATCGAACACTGAGTCTGTCATTGAAATTCAATTCTGAACCTGATATCTCCAGCAACGCGCCCTTCCTCATTGCGTTCTCCAACCAACGAGAGGCTCTCTGAGAACGGATATTGAAGGCGAATCAACTGTTCATCGGCTGGAACGGCGGGAGTCGACAACAATGCATACAAGCGGTCCGCCAACACACGTTTCTCTGCGTCGACACGATGACTCAGTAACCTACGAGCAGCCCCATCACGAGCCACGCTATGCATTGCCAGATCTCGCTCAGTTGGATCGGAGTCCTGGAACACCAAGTGGTCATAGACAGAAGATTCTCCGTCGAGCAATGCCAAAATAAGCCTTTCCTCCAACGAAGGTTCGGAGGTCAACGAGATATTCATTTGATCATCAATCCCACTTAGGAAGAGATCTACTTCAACCCCCGGCGACTGGCTTTTCGCGTGCACGGTGTATACCGCTCGATGATCGTGGTGCGCGACAAGATCAATCCCGGCATCCAGCACCCGAAAAGGTCGTTTCCCGACAACGACGGATCCATCACGGGTGGCGATACGTCCCAGAAATTTGGGCTTCTCAAGTGTTCCTTTCACCAGCACATCTATCTCCAACGGCAAACGAGCCAAGGGGTTTTCTAGGCGAAGGGCTTTCACTCCCGTTGCATGAATATCAAGCTCCACAGCGTGGCCAAACACCGCTTGCTTTTGGGCTCCAAGCAAGGGTTTGACGCCGTTCACCAGAAAGTCTTTCACTGTTTGACCAGCCGTCGACGTGACGTGTGCGACCATGACATCTCCAGAAATCTTCTGGAGCTTGTGTTGTCCTTCCAAGCGAATCACACCGCCCACCGTTGCGACTAACCCAGGTTTCGTTGCGTACAGGACATCGGTGACCTGCGCGTCCACGAGAAACTTATCTGCTCTCCCGCGCGCCAGGCTGACGCGTCCATCTCCTTGAATACGTCCGTTGCCGTAACGCCCCGTAAATGCGGTGAGCGTGATCGTCTCGTTCTCAATTTCGATGTCCAGGGATGGGATAAGAACTGGCTGATCGAGAACAACGCTATCTAGCCGAAGGTCACGACCGTGGTATGTGCCAGTCACAGCCGGTGTGTCCCAATCACTAGAGATCAAGAGCTCGAGCTCACCAGTTCCATCTACATCTGTCACATCTTCTGAGAGCACTGCTATAAGCCGAGGAGTCACGTCGCCGATCACACTGAGATCATATTGCTCAAACGGCTGGAGACTTCCTGCAACCTCTACCGAAGTATTCTTCCCAATCAGCTTCGCTCGCTGTATCCCGAATGTTCCATCCCGAAGCAAGGCTTGAATGACGCCGTCATTCTCTAGCGTATATCCGTCAACACTGAGGAGGATTGAGGGGAGATTCACGGTCACAACGGATCCCTTGACGTGATCAAGGGATCCATCTAACACGACGACGCCGGTCATCACAGAAGACAGCGCGCTAGTATCCATCCCAAACGCCCCCTTGAATAAGGGCGACACCTCGAAACCCGCAAAGCTAGCAGACGCGGTAAACGGCTTCCCAGATTCCCATTGCACATCCGCCTTCACATCGACCCCAGCATCGAATGAACTGACGAGGGTCGATGTCCGACCGAGAGTTTGGATGTCCGCGCGCCCGTTCCCAATCTGCACACCGTCGTAACGAAACTGATGAAATCGAGCCGCACCATGAATGGTCGGCTGATCCAGACTCCCCGACCCCACAAGGTGGACGTTCACTATTCCTTCAAGTCCAGGGAGATGTTCGGCAATCCAATTGACAGACTCTACGACAACGCCTCGACCCCGCATCGATCCTCTGAAATCTCCATCAAACCCAATCCAACCCTTGCCTTCAAACACACCACGTCCATGTTCTAGTTCAACGTGCGTGAGTGTCATGCCGCGAGTATCGAGACGAAACGCAACATCACCTTTGTCAAACTGTTCTCCAAATGCCTCTCCTTCCGGGAGAGACAAGACGCCCTTGACCCAATACCCCCCCCCTGCGTCTCGACGAATGCGCATGGTGCCATTGGCTCGATCCGGGAGTGGAAGCTCCCCATAGCCAAGTGCGACAACTTCGCGTAATGAGCCCTGCTGTGCAGCGACCTCTAGATCAAACGCGAGTCGCGTTGAGGTGCCTGGGAGAAGCACCTTCCCTTCGATATCAAACAATCCATGGCCTTGACGGACAATGGCTTTTGCAATATCAACCTGTCCTTCATGGTAGCTGACCTTTGCCCAGGCTGAATCAACAAAACGGTCTTTGATCCTCACTTCCTTCATCGCCAGCCGACCGTGAACCTCA
>JAJDBL010000183.1 GCA_029261375.1 Nitrospirales bacterium | reverse complement strand
GCTCAGTTTACTGACGACCTGCGTAGCGAACGCTATCGCGTCTCCCCCAATATCTCATGGTCGACATCTGAATTTTCTCGACTCCGCGTGCAATATAACGTGGACTTTGCCGAAAGCCGCCGCAACGAGGCACTGCATGGGGTGTTTCTCCAGTGGAGTTTTGCGCTGGGGGAACACGGTGCGCACCGTTTCTAATACACCAACATGAATATCCTTCTAGGCACACAGCCGATAAACGAACATGCAGAGACAATGCTGCCTCCTCCCCTTCCGCAATAACGGAGGAGAGCGTACACCTTCTAGAGGAACCCTATGATGCACATTCAATCTCGATGTCTCTTGATCCTTGCGACCTTCCTCTTCAGCTCTATGCCCTCTCACGCCCAAGCCACACTCAATGTCGTCGCTTCTCTGCCGGAGTACGGTGCCCTTGCAAAACAGGTAGGTGGATCCGAAGTATCAGTCGTCACACTCGCACACGGCACAGAGGATATGCACTTCGTGAATCCAAAACCCAGCTATATCCGTGTCCTAAATAAAGCGAATGTGTTAATCGAAAATGGGGCCGACATGGAATCAGGATGGTTGCCACCGCTGATTGCGGCATCCCGAAACCCAAAACTCGTTCCCTCGTTGAATTCTCCAACACGTATTCTGGCTGCTGACTTTGTCGAGATGCTCAGAATTCCAATGGGTCGTATCGACCGTTCAATGGGCGATATCCACCCACTTGGACACCCTCACTTCCACCTCAATCCGGCCAACGCCGTAGCCATAGCCCAGGGACTTCAAGAACGTTTTTGCGTCCTCCGGCCTCATGCCTGTTCCACATTCAAAGAGAACGTCGAGCAGTTCAAAGGACAGATCGAGAACAAGATGCGCCAATGGCAGAGCACAATGAAACCACTGCAAGGTGCTCATGTCGTGGAGTATCACCAAACATTCGCGTATCTCGCTGACAGCTTTGGGTTTTCCCTTATGGATGAGCTCGAGCCCAAGCCCGGGATTCCACCCTCGGCGGGTCATATCCGCGACCTTGTGCCGCGAATGCAATCAATGAACGCCAGACTGATTCTCATTGAGCCATTTCATGAACGAAAAACCCCTACCTTTGTCGCGCGGCAAACTGGAGCCCATGTTGTCGTCCTACCTGGAACCATTGGAGGAGTACCGGGAACGGATGATTACATCAGCTTGATCGATACCATTGTTTCCCGACTCGTTGAAGCGGCAAACCGTGCTGAGGCGAACGCAGAATGAATACGACACAGACACCACTCATGACGCTGGACCACGCTACGCTGGGATACCAAAGACAGCCAGTCCTTTCGGACATCACCTTATCCCTCCATTCTGGGCAACTCACGGCTCTGTTCGGTGCCAATGGTTCAGGAAAATCGACGATACTGAAGACACTTGTTGGCATCCTCCCTCTCATCAAGGGGGAGTTCCTCTATCACGATAACCCAGACCCTTCTCGTTTCCGCTATGGATATGTCCCTCAGCGCGAGACCTTGGATTCTGCCTACCCACTCTCAGCAACAGACATTGTGCTGATGGGAACACTGGCGGACGAGCATGCGTGGTTCCTCACACGCATTTCACAGCGTGGAATGGCACACCATCTTCTCGAACAGGTCGGGCTGACAGAACACCGGGATCGATTGTTTACCGATCTCTCCGTTGGCCAAAAGCAGCGCGTTCTTATCGCTCGCGCACTGGCAACGCAACCAGACTGCCTCGTCATGGATGAACCAACAAGCGGTGTCGACATTGAAAGCACCGAAACCATGTTCACGCTGTTTGAAGGGCTCAAGGAGAACGACAACCTCACCATCCTCATTGTCAGCCACGAGATTGATGAAATTACGAATATCGCTGACAAGGTCGTGAGGATCCATCACGGCACATTAGTCGATGACCAACAGGAAAGATCCAACGGATGACAACACTCATGGAAATGTTGAGTCCGGACTTCCTCCTCAGAGAGGCCCTGTACGGAAGTCTGCTGCTTGGAATGGTGTGTCCACTGGCAGGAATCTATCTCGTGCTGAGAAGGATGGTCCTGTTCGGTATTGCGCTCCCCCAGATTTCATCCGCAGGTATCGCGTTCGCCTACTTGCTTCCTACGTTCGGCTTACATCTGTTTCCACATGAAGTTCCCGAGCGCGCCATGGCATTAACTGGCTCACTTACATTCACATGTATCGCGACGATCACGCTGGTCATGGTTGCGCAACGGGGTGGGACACTCAATGATGCGTATATCGGATCAGCCTACGCTGCGGCCGCCGCACTCAGTATTCTCTTTGTGGCATCAAACCCCTTTGGAGAACAGGAGATTCTCTCGCGTTTGCGCGGCGAACTCCTCGGCATGCTCCCCAAGGATCTTCCACTACTTATGGGCATCACAGGGGTGGTCACAGCGTGCCTACTATATTTTCAGCGGATATTTACCCTCGTGTCGTTTGACCCAGATACAGCGACCACAATAGGGAAGAGCGTTCCCGGCTGGAACTTTTTTCTTTTCGCACTGATCGGCACACTCATTGCCTACGGAGTCATATTGGGTGGGCCACTCATGATCTTCGGTTTTCTTCTACTCCCTGCCATAGCTGCGCACCAAATCACGATGCACTATGCATGGAACATGTCGAAGTTATCCCTCCTTGCGGCAATGTTAGGCGGCCTCTCTAGTTTGATCGGATTTTACCTCTCTCTTCGATTTGATCTCCCACTTGGACCGACAGATGTGGTAGCGGCATTTGGAGTATTGATGCTGACCACCGCCTGGACACAAATTACGAAGCGCAAACAGTAAATCAACCAAGCCTCTCTGTCATTCTGAGCAACGCGAAGAATCTATAGGGTTGTGATGGGTGAAGGGTCAGGCGTACACAGCTACAGGCTACGGCACCATCCGTCCGAAAAGCCGAAAAGAGATCCTTCGGTACTCTCAGGATGACAAATGAAGGAGGAAGGATGACAGGGGATGGACTCGGAGTGGAATGCGTATGACCCGTCGGTCATTACGAGGAGGTCGACTGTGCTTCTCCTCCTCTGGAGAGGCACCACGTACGATCGGGGTCTTCAAGAGAGATTCTTCACTTTGCTTTGTAATAACATGCGCGGCATTGGAAGGTGTGGGGCTTTTGTTTCTGGAGCATCAATACTGAACGGGAGAGGTGCTTGCTAGGCTCAACATTCTTAATAAACTATTAGGAATCGTTAATGATTTCAATGGCTTGGCTATGTTATATTATTGAAGATCATTTACATTCTGCCGTATGGACTAGGGAGCTGCAGGTGCCTGTTTTTACTTATCGCGCTACGAACTTGAGCGGGGTCGTTTCTGAGGGGACGATGGAAGCCCGTGAAGAACAGACCGTTGTCGCAAAACTGCAAGCCGATGGATTCATTCCGATTCGAGTCTCATCGGAAGCGAAGCCTCAGCCACAGTCGGTTAGCATCTCGCTTCCCTCTTTCTTTACCAGCGTGTCGAAACGGGACATTCTCGCTCTGACACAAGAACTTGCTACGTTACTGGAAGCAGGCCTTCCGCTTGATCGCAGTCTCAAGCTCCTTGCGGAGCTCACCCCAAACCAACGTCTTCGCGACATTACCAACCAAGTCCTTTCAGACGTTGAAGGGGGAAAGTCTCTCGGTGACGCACTTGCAAAACATCCAAAGGTGTTCTCCCGCCTGTACGTGAATCTTGTGCGCGCCGGGGAAGTCGGCGGCGTCATGGCGCAGGTCTTACGACGCATGGCAGAATTCCTTGAACGCGCGCAGGACCTTCGAGATGATCTCAGTTCTGCCATGGCCTACCCCGCTTTTCTGTTGCTGTTTAGCGGCGGGTCGCTCATCGTCGTGTTCACCTTTGTCATTCCGCAGTTTGCTGGGGTATTTGAAGACGCCGCTGTCTCGTTACCGTTGCCCATGCAATGGCTCTTAGTCGTGAGCGCGCTATTCCAAGGCTACTGGTGGTTGGTTTTGCTGGGGATCGTCGGAGGCCTCGTGCTTTTGCGGCTCTACACACTGACACCTACCGGCGCGATGGCGTGGGATCAGTTCACCTTAAAACTGCCGTTACTCGGTCCGGCATTGCAGAAGGCAGAAGTTGCTGGACTTGCACGTACGCTCGGAACTCTCCTCCACAACGGCGTACCGATCCTACATGCCATGGAAATCGTCAAGGAAACATTAGAAAACCGCGTGTTTGCCAGAGCGATTGAAGAGGCCCGCGAAAAAATCAAGACCGGGATTGCCATCGGCACCGCGTTAAAACAAATTGATGTCTTCCCGACACTTGCGACCCAAATGACTGTTGTCGGAGATGAAACTGGACGTCTTGATGCGATGTTACTCACCGTCGCTGACACGTACGACCGACAAGTGCGAGTCGCTATCAAACGCCTGACAGCGGTGTTGGGACCAATCCTCATCCTCGGACTGGCCGTCTTGGTCGGAGGGATTGTCATCTCTATGCTGCTCGCCATTATCAGTATTAACGAGCTGCCGATATAAAAGGAGACGCGCCAGTGTCACGAAGAAAACACGTACAGGGTTTTACCCTCATTGAGCTCCTCGTGGTCATGATTATTATCGGGCTCCTTGCCGCACTCGTGGGACCCAAACTCTTTGGCAAGGTTGGGAGTTCAAAAACAAAAGCGGCGAAGGCACAGATTGAGATGCTTGGCACGGCACTCGACATGTTCCGCCTTGATGTCGGTCGATATCCAGAATCATCGGAGGGGCTTACAGCGCTCCGAGAGGAACCATCAGGCGTCGACAAATGGGCAGGCCCCTACCTTCCCAAAGCCGTTCCGATGGACCCCTGGAATCGTGAATATGAATATTCAGCGCCCGGTGAACATGGTGACTACGATCTGAGCTCGAATGGAGCTGACGGCTCTCCAGGTGGTGAGGGAGAGGACTCCGATGCCGTGAGCTGGAGCGGCGGCGACACCGAACGGTAATGAGCGTCAATCCGCATTCTCAACGAGGGTTCACGCTCATCGAATTGGTTGTGGTTATGATTCTGATGGGAATTTCCGTTGCCCTTGTCGCCCCCACCATTGCGGACAGTGTTGAACGGGCTCAGTTTCGGAAGGACGTCCGGGTCGTGTCATCCATGCTCACCCTGGCGCGTAGTCAAGCCATTGCGCACAAGACCCCCTACTCCTGCTTTCTTGATCTCAATGAGCACGTCGTACGAGTCGCCCCTTATCAGAAAGAGACATCCAAGACAGACACCATTCCAGTCGCGCAACTGTCTCTTCCCCATACCAATGTTCTTCGCGTGACCACGCGAAAACGAGAGCAGAGCAGCGGAATTGGAACGCTGGATTTCTATCCGAACGGAAGCTCAAGCGGGGGAACCATCAGCATGGAGGGAAAAGGACAGAAGGAAAGCTTTCACCTCACGGTGAACATTGTGACAGGTCTGGCATCCTCGAAAACTGAGCCAGAGTAGCGCGGATGACACGCACACGCACAACACAAGGCTTCACCCTTTTTGAAGTCCTCATTGCGGTGATGATTCTCGGCATTGCTCTTCCGCTCCTCTTTCAGCTCTTTCAAGGAAGCCTTCGTACGGCAAAGAAGGCGAGAGACTACACGCAAGCCCTTTCCGTCGCGCAAGAAAAGCTTGAAGAGTTGATCGTGATGACAACACCACCGCTTGAACCCGAATCTGGACAACATGAAAACGGACTGTATTGGGAACGGACGGTCATACCAACCGAGCCGCTTCCCGATGAATCTGACATTGATATTCCTGACGACGCGAGTGGCCCCGAGGAGGAGGACGGTGCGGTTATTCCCACACTTGGGGCACAACTCTATGAAGTAACCGTCGCGGTACGATGGGA
>JAJDBL010000182.1 GCA_029261375.1 Nitrospirales bacterium | reverse complement strand
CTTTAAAAAAGAATGGGCGCCGCTCACAACACCACTCTATGCTGGACTCGAAGGCCTCGCGTTAGGCGGAATATCGTTGTTCGCGGAAACCCAATATCCGGGCATTGCCAGTCAGGCGGTCTTCCTTACCTTTGGAATCCTTGGAGCATTACTGTTTGCGTACAAATCAGGCCTGATCAAGCCAACAGAGAATTTCAAACTGGGGGTTGCAGCTGCCACGGGCGGAATCATGGTGGTGTACCTCATTAACTTTGTCATGAGCTTCTTTGGAGCCAGCATCCCACTGATACACTCCTCCGGAACGTTTGGGATTCTATTCAGCGTTTTCGTTGTCGGCATTGCGGCGTTGAATCTCGTGTTGGACTTTGACTTCATCGAAGAAGGCGCAGAGAACGGTGCGCCAAAGTACATGGAATGGTATGGTGCATTCGGCCTTCTGGTCACCCTGGTATGGTTGTATATCGAAATTCTCCACTTACTCATGAAGCTACGATCCAATAACTAACTAGAACTGACGACGGATTTGATGTCCGACACACACACGATCAAGATTGCCCCATCGATTCTCGCTGCTGATTTCGGGCGTCTTGCCGACGAAGTCTCAGCAGTCGAAGCTAGCGGAGCAGATTGGATTCATATCGACGTGATGGACGGCCACTTTGTGCCAAACATTACAGTTGGTCCACCAATCGTGGAAGCCATTCGTCGTGTGACCAAGCTGCCGCTCGATGTCCACCTCATGATCACAAATCCAGACGATTATCTTCAGGAGTTTCGTGATGCGGGTGCTGACGTACTCACCGTTCACCAGGAAACCTGTCCACACCTGCATCGCACAATTCAGGCCATCAAGAATCTCGGGGCAAAGGCGGGAGTCTCTCTCAATCCAGCCACAGATCTCGGATCGATTCATGAGATCCTGTCGGACATTGATCTGCTTCTTCTGATGTCAGTGAACCCAGGCTTCGGAGGGCAATCGTTTATTCCATCGATCATGGCCAAAATTCAGAAAGCGCGAGATCTGATCGATGATCGGTCACTGCAGGTAGAGCTCGAAGTTGATGGCGGCATCTCGCCCAAGAACGCAGCGGCCGTCGTTCGCGCAGGAGCAACGGTTCTTGTCGCAGGGTCGGCAATTTTCAAGACACCGCCATATGACACCACGATTCTTCAACTGCGACTAGCCGGAATGGGAGCAATGCCCGTGGAAATCCAACGAGTATGACGCCAGAGGAATCGTCCTCCCCAGGGGACCAGGAACTCTCCAGCCTTCACCCACTCGAAGTCGCTGTTCTCACCGACTTACATCGCGAATCCCCAACCAGCGAAGCTGACCTCGTCACGCATACGCGCCTCGATCCCGCGCAGGTCAGCATGAGTATCGGGTGGCTACAGGCCAAGCAGTACATCTCGATCGCTTCTGAACACGTCACTAAAGCCGTATCTCTCACCTCAACAGGCACCGAGTTCTCGACATCAGGTTCGCTCCTGGAACGAATATTTTACGGCGCGACGGAAGCCAAACAGCAGGGCTCCCCGCTCACCATGAAGGCTCTTCAAGACACACTTGGCTTACAAGCTAGTGAGCTGAGCGGCCCAATTGGAGCCCTGAAAAAAGAGGGATCTCTTCAGATCGGTCCGGGTGGAACACTCGAACCAACACAGCCGACAAGTGAGTTGACGTCGTCACTCCGCGTCCTCATCGAAGACATTGCGCACGGTCCATCGAGTTACGATGATCGACCGGATACAGAACGCCAGATTATCGACACATTTTCCCAACGGCGTGGACGCTCGCAGGAACCCTTTCGAGTTGACGAGCACGTCGCGCGTTCCTTTGCGCTCACGGACAACGGAAAAACTATTGCCACACAAGTCGTCACCACCGGCGTGAAAGAAGGCTACGCACAGCTCACACCAGAAATATTAAAAGACGGCTCCTGGCGAAACCGTCCCCCTCGCCCCTACAGTATTGCCCTTCGGCCTCCACGTATTGCTGCGGGGAAAAAGCATCCCTATCGCTCGTTTCTCGACAAAGTCAAAACAAACTTGGTGAGCATGGGGTTTGAAGAAATGCGAGGCCCAATCGTTGAGAGCGAATTCTGGAACATGGATACACTCTACATGCCACAGTTTCACCCGGCCCGCGATATCCACGATGTGTATTTCGTGAAACAGCCTGCATATTCAAAGGCCATTCCCGAACCCTATCTCACCCAGGTCATCGAAACCCATCGGGACGGCTGGACGACGGGATCCAAGGGCTGGGGCTATCCGTTCAATGAGAAGCAGACACGCCGTCTTGTGCTACGCAGCCAGGGCACCGCGGTTTCATCGCGAACCCTGGCTTCGAAGCCAAAGATCCCAGGAAAATATTTTTCCATGGCGCGTTGCTTTCGCTACGACCAGATCGATGCGACCCATGCGACTGATTTTTTTCAGACAGAAGGGATCGTGCTAGGAAACAGCATTAACTTTCAGACACTCCTCGGACTCTTATCCCTCTTTGCGAAGGAGATGGCACAGACAAAAAACGTGAAGTTCGTGCCGGCATATTTTCCGTTTACGGAACCGTCCGTGGAGCTTCACGTCGAACATCCAAAACTTGGCTGGATGGAACTTGGTGGTGCGGGACTATTCCGACCGGAGGTCACGCATCCATTGGGTGTCAAGGTTCCCGTTATCGCATGGGGACTCGGACTCGACCGTATGGCAATGGTCGCGCTTGGCATTCATGACATCCGCGATCTCTTCACCGCTGACCTCGACCTCATCCGTCAAAAACCAATGCCCTTCTGACCACAATGCCCACGATTGACTTTCACAAAAAAGACCTTGATGCCCTCGTCGGACGCACCTTGTCCATTGCGGAATTGGATACCTGGCTGCTCTTGGCCAAAGGCGAACTCAAAGGCAATGAAGCAGCTGCGGGTGAACTGAAAGTTGAGCTTCAAGATACGAACCGCCCGGACCTCTGGTGCGTTGAAGGCGTCGCCCGACAGATTCGCGCAAAAATTGAGGAGGGGCTTCGCCCCTATTCGTTCTTCAAACCAGCAAGAAAAGTCAGCGACCAAATCGAGGTTGGCCACGGCCTACACTCGATCAGACCCTATATCGGCGGATTCAAAGCCACAGGCTATAAACTTTCGGCAAAAGGGTTAGCACAACTCATCCAAGCGCAAGAGAAGTTAGCCGATATCTTCGGACGGAAGCGCAAGACAGTCTCAATCGGTGTGTATCGACTTGATCCGATTCAGTTTCCCCTCACCTACGCTCTTGGAGATCCCCACACCACGCGATTTACCCCTTTAGGATTCGAAGAGCCAATGACGCTTTCAGAAATTCTTGAATGCCATCCGAAGGGTATCGAGTACGCATACACGTTGACCGGACAAGATGGGAGACGACACTTCCCGCTCCTGACCGATGCGAACGGAACCGTGCTCTCCTTCCCCCCCATCATCAATAGCCGCGAGGTTGGGGAAGTGGAGGTCGGGGATAAGAACGTGTTTGTCGAGGTCACAGGAAGTGACCTGCGCATGGTCCTGCATACGATCAATATTCTCGCGGCCAATTTCTACGATCGCGATGCAAAAATTGAGCCAATGGAGGTGATTTACCCCGCGCAGACCGAATTCGGGGATATCATACAAGTGCCCTTTGACTACGGCAAAGAAGTCGAGATTTCTGAAGACGCCATCAATACTACCCTTGGCGAATCAGTGGGTCTGAACGACGCGAAACAAGCCCTCATTGAGTATGGCTATCAGGTCAAAGCGCGCGGGAAGCTTCTATCGGTGAAACAGCCCCCCTATCGCGATGATCTCATGCACCCCGTCGACGCAATTGAAGATATTGCGATCAGCACGGGGTACAGCAATTTTCCCACGTCCCTCCCTTCCGAGTTCACCGTTGGAGGGCTGTCTCAGGCCGAGAGGACCTCAGACAAAGTCCGTGAACTGATGGTAGGGTTTGGTTTTCAAGAGATCCTCTCGAATATCCTCGCTTCACACGAAGATCTCGTGACTCGGATGAACCTCTTGGCAGCAGACATCGTCGAGGTAGACAACCCCATGTCGCTCACCTACAGCTGTGTTCGACAATGGATCCTTCCGTCACTCCTTCGCGTTGAAGCGGCATCGTCCCATAGCTTTTACCCCCATCGCCTCTTCGAAGCTGGAGAGATCGTCCAACCGACCCCCAATTCAGAAACCGGCACTCACACCCTCAGCGCACTTAGTGCGCTTCTCGCACACCCAAGTGCAAACTTTTCAGAAATGCACTCGTATGTGGACCTCATGTTTTACACCCTCGGCTTCTCCTATACCATTGAACCCACAACACATCCCTCGTTTATTGAAGGACGCATCGGAACGCTGACGATTGACGGTAAACCATGCGGTCTCCTCGGCGAACTTCATCCCCAAGTACTCGACAACTGGCAAATCACGAT
>JAJDBL010000181.1 GCA_029261375.1 Nitrospirales bacterium | reverse complement strand
TATGAACCCAGCCTTGACACGACATCCTGTCGCCTCTCCAAGTCGCTCACGAACGCAATCCATGGTTCTCGAGTTCGCCCGGCCCAGGTATAGTCGTGATGTAATGACGAAATATGGGTGAGAAGAGTGCTGATTGTGGCGTGGGACTGAGGAGCAAATCGACCAAATCCCTCCGCCCCACCACGATACGCATGTACCATACCTCGCTCTACGGAGATGATCGCTTGTAGTTCAAGCATGCTCTCGTGGAGTGCCAACCCTTCCTGCCTTTGCTCCAATTCTTTGATCTCTTGCGCATTTGCGGCCAGAAGTTGATAGGCCGTGAAGACAAACACGGCGAGCACAAGACCGATAAGAAGGATCAGCAGTCGGGTATTCATGGTACCTGGGATGGGGGGCCGAGAGGGTTCAACGCGAGTTTAGAACCGGGTTTTGTGTGACTGATCAAGCATGCGTCACAGACAATTCACAACACACTCGCCGAATGGTTGAAAGGCGCTGGTCGTGAGTGAACGGTTTCATTAACACGGCTTTGGCTCCCGTCGCGTTTGTGCGCATCTCAGCCGCCACCTCCTGGTATCCGGTCAAGAGCACGATTCGCACATCGGAGCGAATGTTCAGCAACTCTTGAACAAATCCATGACCCTTTGTATGAACTGCTAACTGACAAACGCATCCTCCGCGACGACATCTGGGAGGCCCGCCGCTTACCCTCCTGTTGATCCTTTTCGGTTGAATCTCCCGTAGTCTCCACTACACAAACCCCACCGCAATACATTCCCGGACTATTTGCAGGTTCTATGCCAGGAATTTCATAACGAACTAAAACGGAACAATTGATGAACATTAGGCATATAACATCACCATGCACTCAGTAACACGCTATAAAAGACATCCATCATTTGGAGGAAGAGCTGTAAATTCGTCATAAATTTGGCGAAATGCTACCAGAAACCGTCACCACGTCATATAGCTATTTTTAGCCAATGAGCCTAGCCATGCTTGGCGTAAGACCTTTCTGGTCGGCGGGGAAATGATGGAGCAAATTGCTGCTGAATCTAAGAGGTGGGAATCGGTGGAAATAGGAATCCTGACATGATCCTCAGAGGATCTGTATACCCTCGTTCGCGGGAATTACCCACGAAGATAAATAAGGTCGGCAGGCTGTTTACTCTAGCGCGGCGCTAGCAGACCTGCCTTCTCGCTGAACGGGCAACCCTTCGCGGTTTCTAAGCACAGGGTTTTATAAAGCAGGAGGACGGGCTCATGAAACTCCCGGACGAGCACTGCGTTGTCAGCATCGTCCCAGTGCAATGAGTCAATGAGGTGCGCAGCGAGAATATCTGTTCCTCTGAGCGCAATCCGTTGACGCATTGTCTCCCCAAAACGAAACTGGATACGTGGGGCAGAGATTGTCTCACTGATGAAAAGCACCTCTCCAGAATCGGGTGCATTGGCTCCAGACATTTCTAGAATCTGAGCGTGTATGGCCTGCACTGCATGCCAACTCATCCTGGAAATATCCACCGTAATATCGATTAAGGCAGGCATGTCAAAATCAGAGTCTACAGTTGCGCTTGGCCCCAACACCAACGCCAGCTGCTCAGGCGAAACATGCCATCTCGTGGTGTAGTGCAACGCGTCGATGCCATCGACATCAAGAGGGATCCGTCCCAGCCGTTTCAACGTACCATTATGAAAATGAAGGATCGTCCCTGGGATACCCAGGTCGACGGCCAACGGAAGTGGGACGGAAAATTTCTCCATCCCGATCTCATCTCCGTCGAGTGTGATAGGGTCGCGAGCGCCTTCGAAGGATCGAACGACCTCACCTATCCCGCCTTGAATGTCGATGATCTGGTCACGTATCGGTGTCGAGGTGCATCCCCAAAACAGGAAAGCCATCCAAAACAACAGCAGCCGCGGCCAAAACTTTCTCGGTGACACGGACCTCCGACCATATGGGGACCAACGTATCTCAAGCTGACCTATCATGGGGGTTATGTCGGGCGGACGGTGAGATCAAATTGATACAGTCCAGTTGCAGGCTCAAATTCACTTCCTGGATCTTGCCTCTCGACAATGAGACGATGGCGCTCCTCACGAGGAACATCCTGTAACACGAAATCTCCATCCAGATATCGATCGCCAGCAAAGTACATCTGCGTGGTGAGCTCTCGATGTGTGGGGCCCACCACCCTCATGTGAATATGCGAAGGCCGTATCCACCCACGTCCCGCTGGATATTGTCCCGGAATGACCGTTTTGAAGAGATAGTTCCCCTCGTGGTCAGTGATGGCTCGCCCCCATGACTGAAAGTTAGGATCCAAGGAAATCGGATTCCGGCTCTCACGTGGGTGGTTATACCTCCCTTCCGCGGACGCCTGCCAAATCTCCACCTGTGTTCCCTGGATAGGTCGACAATGCCCATCTAAGACGCGTCCGCGAAGATAGATAATCTGGCCCTTGGGCCTCCCAAGTTTTCCGGACACGACAGTCAGGTCGCTATCCTCATCGAGCTGTCGATCCGCTGGATAAAACGGTCCTTCCGTTTGCTCCGGAGTCAGATCGCACGAAAACGAGTCTGCTTGTCTAACACAGGCAACCCAAAGAAACGATGATGTGAGCCCAATTGCCGAAGCGGTCAACAACTGTCGGCGTGAGATCACCGGTTTCTCTAACGAGACCCTAGTCTGATCGTTTCGATGAGACACGTGTGTCCTCGACTGGTAATGATGAGAGAAAACACTGTATCGTATTCAGGATGCTTCACCAACTCAAATTGTGGCGACGAGCCTTCCACAATCACCATTCCCACGTACATCACCGTACTCATTCATTCCTCATCAATACCATTCTCATCGCCATATTCTCATCAGGATGTGCCCACCCTACTCTCATAGGCAACGATCACGAAACGGCTCCATCGAAAACTACGCATGCTGGAACAGATACACCACAAGCGCTGCCGCTGAAGCCCTCAGAGATACAACCATCACGACAATTCGTATACTTCACCACCCTCGATATTCCAACAATGACCATGAAT
>JAJDBL010000180.1 GCA_029261375.1 Nitrospirales bacterium | reverse complement strand
TCATCTGCATCAACCCCGCGCAATCCGCGAACGATTTCGATATCCCGAAGACTAAGCACCCCGATAATCTCATCTCGACGCATCACCGGAAGGTGTCGAATTCCGTGCTCGTGCATGGTCTTTTCGGCGTGCGGTACCAATGTCTTTTTAGTAATGGTAATGGGAAGGGGCGTCATGTAGGTGCTGACGGGAGGAATAGGTGTGCGCATCATTTTAAACCTGCCTGATTAGGGAGATATCAAGAGTATAAAACAAACGATGTTCTGCTGTGCCCACCAAACATGACTGGTATTGTGCCCCCTTCCGTAGAGGTGTTCGTTGCAAACCCCGTGCCACGACATTGATCTTGTAACGGTTCTTGTTAGCATCTCCCATATTTCTACTCTGCGGTCTTCCGTGCTTTCTGAGCGCGATTCACGTTCTGAACTACTCAGGAGGTTGAAGCATTTCGCTACAGTAGTCTGTCAGTGACTGTCCCAAAACACCCCATTCAATTGTGGAGAGGCGCCTAAGCAAGCACGTATGGCGCAACCTGGATCGCACTCAGGGGTTGGTATTGTTCTTGCGATTCAACTAGCCAGAGGTTGGGAGAAAAAACAATGTCCGTAAGAGATCAAATGCAGGTACGACTGCTGGAGCGAAGACGAATATTGCTCCGTGCCATCAAGGATATAAAGAACGATGTTCTATTGGGTGGACCGTCGGTTGAGTGCTTACTAGAGGAGTGTGATCACTCCTCTAGTTCATCCGAGACCCTAGACCTTTCCGAGAATACCCGAAAGCGGGAGCTCAAGGACATTGAACACGCGCTCACGCGTATTAACGACGGAAACTATCGCCAATGTACGGGATGTGGTCAGTGCATTTCGCTGATACGGTTGCGGCTCTTGCCGACAGCCGTTACCTGTTTTGCGTGCAGAGAAGCACAGAAGCGATCAATGTGATCCCTCGTACGCATAGATGAGGAGACAATAATGCGCGTCTTACTTGCCGTTGATGGTTCGTCCTACTCGTTTGATGCTGCTGGCGCGATGAAACACCTTTCACAATCTCACCCTCCGGTGGCGTTACATGTTGTGACGCTTCCAGAGCCAGGCTATCTCACCGCCTTTCCGGATGTCGTAAGGGAGATCCACGGCATGGGAGAGCAGGAGCTTCGTGCGAAAGGGTGGGAATTCCTCAAGCGCATTGAGGCATTACTGCCGACCGACGACGGTCAAGCTGAAAAGCGAATCGAGATGGGAAATCCTGCGGAGGTTATTCTTCAGGTTGCCGAAGAACAACAGGTCGATCTCATCGTCATGGGCGCACAAGGACTTAGTTCGTTTGAGGAGATGATCTTTGGCAGTGTGTCCCATCGAGTTCTCCTCGAGAGTACCCGTCCTACCTTGATCGTGAAACGTCCGATGCCGACGTTAGAGCGCATCTTGTTACCGCTTGAAGGGACAGTCGATGCGGAGGCAGTCTGGAACTTTCTTGAAAAGAAACCCCTGAGGCACGACGTGCACATCACTGTGCTCACTGCTCTTCCACTAAGTAAGCACGTGTGGCCGTTGGAAGTGCCGGTTTCTGAGGCACATATGCAGAAAGCCCTTGATGCGGCGAAGGACTTTGTCGATGGCTTTGCGGCGAAGATTGCTTCGCTGGGATATGGGGCGGAGGGTATCGTGACGCTGGGTGCACCGGGGGTGGCGATTCCACAAATGGCCACAGAGATGCAGGCCGATCTTATCCTCATGGGGTCTCACGGAAGGCGGGGGCTCACGAGAGTTGTGCTTGGCAGCGTGTCGAATGTGGTCCTTCACACGTCTCCGGTTTCCGTCGCCGTGATACGCGTTCGCATGTCAGGGATGTCATTGTAGTGTCGAGCGTGTTTGAGATGAGTAGACGACAGCGGAGGTGATCATGGAGCTCACGATTCTAGATCAGGGCGCAAAAATCATTCCCGGGTGGAAAACGGATATCGATGATCTCGCGGAAGGAATACATCAACGCTATCCGCAAGCCGCTCGTATGGAGGTAGTTCTGACTCGGCACCCACATTGTACGAAGGGACCAAAGAGTGCAGAGATTCTTGTGAGCGTCACGCTGATATCAGGTCAGCTGATTGCTTCTCATACATTTGAGCCCATGTTTAGCACAGCAATTCAGTCTGGATTTGCGTTGTTGGATGCGGAGCTGCAGCGTGCCGACGGGATGTCCCCTTTGGAGGCCGTTCAGGAGGTATCGAAATCGCTCAACGCGCCGTCGCAAACCGCGATGTAGATTGCCAGGTTATGTACGTGTAGGATGACGCCTGATAAAGAGGAGGAGGCATCATGAAACAAGTAGATACGATCATGATAGCAACGGATTTCTCGAGACCGGCGAAGGCCGCTCTTGCCTATGCGACTTCGTTCGCGAGAACATTGAAGGCACGTTTGGTGATTGCCGCAGTATACGACTCCACGCATCTCATGATTGACCTGCTTCCTGAACTCGGTTCCACCCCGGACGTCTTTCCCGCCGGCTTTCCGCGACGGGAAAAGCTGGAAAAGGCACTGGAGGCTCTTGCCGACCAGACCAGAGCTGACGGCGTTCCCGCGGAAACGAAGATCATGGATGGCCGAGCCTATGTCAGTCTTATTCGATTGGCAAAGGAATTGGAGGTTGGCATGCTGGTGATGGGGACACGTGGGCTCACCGGAATGGATCGTGCTCTCATGGGCAGTACCGCCGAACAGGTTGTGCGTATGGCCCCTTGTCCTGTCGTCACCGTCCGCGACTCCAGTCGAGAACGGAAAGAATCACCACATATATCCATCGAGAGCATGGTCGTTCCCGTGGATTTCTCTGCATGTTCTCGGGAAGCTATAGAATGTCTTCTGCCGATTGCTGTGGCCTGCAAGGCCAAAGTGAATTTTGTCCATGCTGAGGAACAACATTTTTACGGCATCGGCCCCGTGGGATTTACGACACGGGCCGATGCCCGTGAGCAGGTCAAAAGATATCTGTCTGATCAAATGGCGGAACTCGTCATGATGTGTCTTACGCGTGGCCTGGAGGCAACCAGCACAATTCGTCAGGGTCCGCCCGAACAACAAATCGTTGCCGTTGCTGAAGAAACGCATGCTGACCTGATCGCGATGGGGACGCATGGCCGGACAGGGCTGAGTCATACCTTGATTGGGAGCATCGCTGAAAAAGTAGTGCGAAGTGCGCCGTGTGCTGTATTAACGGTCAAGAGTCCGACGTTCCAGTTTTCGATGCCATAACGGGCGTAAAGAGGCAGGAGAAAAGAGGATGAACCGGGTGTTGTTGGCGGTGGATGGCTCAGAGTATGCGTTGGAAGCCGCACGCTCACTTGCGTTTTTCGCGCAGGCAAAGGAGTACATGGTGTTGCATGTGGTCAATGTACCAAGCATGCCATATTACACGTCATCCGCTCCTGTGCTGTCTTCCGAGATCGACGAGAAACTTCGTCAAGACGGTGAGGCGCTTGTTGCTCACATCGCGTCGATCCTTCCGGTTGAGGCGTGGAGAATTCGGACCCGGGTTTTAACTGGAGCTGCCGCGAACGGCATTCTCTCGATGGCGCAAGATGAAGATGCTGATCTCATTGTGATCGGTGCACGTGGAACCGGTCTCATTGAGGAACTTGTGTTGGGGAGTGTGTCACATCGTGTGGTGACACATGCGCACTGTCCCACGTTGATGGTCAAGCAATCGATGCAATCCTTACAGCGGGTCCTCGTGGCCGTGGAAGGCCCGGATGATGCCGACGCTGCGTGCAACTTTCTCAGGGCCCAACCATTCAAAGATCGCGTCCAGGTGACGGTGTTCACCTGTCCACCCATTAATCGACCGGAATGGCCGGTCGAAATCGTCAGTCTGGAACCCCACGTGCAGGAGGCGATTGAAGCCGCAAAGGTCTTTGTTGATAGCGTAGCGTCTCGGCTTGTTGGTCTTGGGTATGAGGCAGGTGGACGTGTGAAGGTTGGTATCCCCGCCTTAATGATTACGCAACAGGCTGCTGCGACAAACGCAGACGTGATTCTGATGGGATCCCACGGAAGACGTGGGCTCTCTCGCTTTCTCATGGGAAGCGTCGCACATGCCGTGCTACATCGCTCACGCTGCCCGGTGTTGGTCGTTAGTCTGAGAGAGACCGTGCGCATTCCCGACCACACGACGGCTCAAATGTGTCCCGCTTGAGTCGTATTGCCTCGCACCTCAGACTCCTCGATTATAGTGACTTTCTCTGTGACTAAGCGATGGAATGTGGTATGTAGGACTCAACGAGAGGAGTATTTCGTATGAGTTCACGCTGAGGTTGCTGCAAACCTATGACTCCTAAATCAAAAACAAGTGTCCCGATCGGCCGTCCAGCCCAAGGGACGAGCACGGCGTATGGCGTGGTGTTGGAGAGGATCATCGAATCCGCGATGGACGCGATTGTGAGTGTCGACGAGGAGCAACAGGTGGTGATGTTCAATGCTGCCGCTGAATCGATGTTTCAGTGTTCAAAAGCGGACGCGATGCATCAACCGCTTGACCGCTTTATCCCGGCACGTTTCCGACAGGGGCATGCAAAGCATCTCCGCGACTTTGGCGAGGCAAACGTCACGCAGCGGCGAATGGGGGCGCTCGGGACGGTCAGCGGACTTCGTAATGATGGAACTGAGTTTCCGGTTGAAGCCTCTATTTCCCATGTCAAAAGAGATGGACGCACGTTCTACACGGTCGTCTTACGTGATGTCACCGATCGGCAAAAGCTACAACAGGAACTGAAGCGCCGGGTGGATCAGCAATCTGCTATCGCAGGTCTCGGCGCTCATGCGCTGCAATCCACTGATCTTTCGGATTTATTGGATGAAGCAGTCTCGGTTGTCGCGAAAACATTAAACGTAGAGTATTGCAAAATATTGGAGCGTGTTCCTAACGAAGAGGCTTTGCTTTTGCGTGCGGGGGTGGGGTGGCGTGACGGATTAGTTGGGTCAGCGCTTGTCCCATCTGGTGTTGATTCGCAAGCAGGCTACACGCTTCGATCGGAGCAGCCTATTATTGTTTCTGACCTTCGTCAGGAAACCCGGTTTAACGGGCCGCAATTGCTATTCGACCATAACGTGGTGAGTGGAATCAGTGTGTCCATCAATGGCCTGAGGGGCTCTTGGGGTGTGTTAGGCGCCCATACGGAGGCGTCCAGGGTGTTTCCTACGGAAGATATTCATATGATGCAGTGTGTTGCGAATGTGATTGCAACGGCTGTCGATCGCAAGCGCGTTGATGAACTCCTACGTCGGGCGGAACGCCTCGCTGAGTTTGGAACGGTGGCATCCGGCCTGGCCCATGAGATCGGGACGCCGATGAATGTGATTCTCGGACGTGCCGAGTCGCTTGCGGAGAAGACATCCGAGCCTGCAACAAAGAAGAGCCTACAGATAATCATTTCTCAGGTAGAGCGAATCACCAGACTGATGCATCAGCTCTTAAGCTTCGCGCGGGATCGCTCAGCTGAGAATCGGTCTATGGATCTCGCTCGGGTGATCCATGATACGCTCGAAATGGTTCAGGCTCGTGTGTTGGAGCAAGGTATCACCGTTGAATCTTACATTGAAGAGGCGCTTCCCCGCCTTCGGGCGGATCAGGATCAGATCACTCAGGTTGTATTAAACCTGATCGTGAATGCCATTCATGCCATGCCGAACGGAGGGAATCTTCGTGTCGAGCTTGGCGTCGAGGGTTTGGATATCCAGTTGGCAATATCAGACACGGGCGAGGGAATTCCACAGGATCAATTGACGCAGATCTTTGAGCCATTTTTTAGCACGAAGCCGACCGGTGAGGGGACAGGGCTTGGTCTCAGTATCGTGAAGCGCATTATTGAGGATCATGGAGGATCGATCACCGTGCAAAGTCAACCTGGAGTGAAGACGACGTTCATTGTTCTCCTCCCACGCGAGGCATAACGAACTCGTCGTGGGCGCATCTGAATCATATTGATCATCTATCAAGTAAGGATTGCCACGATTCCCCTTTCGGTTGTCCTTCGCCTATTTGTCTGAGGTAGGCCAGGATATCGCGAGAAGACGTCATGCCGACGATTTTGCCATGCTCCGACACGGCTAAATAGCGATTGAGCCCGCGGAGCATGAGATCGAGCGCCACGCTGGTTGATTCACCGGCATCAAGTGTGAGCAGGGGCGTGCCCATAATGTCTTCAACGGGTGTTGATTCCAAATCAAGCTTCGACGCTGCGGCCTTCCACACGATGTCTCGCTCAGTCACGATTCCGACGTAGTCTCCATCCTTCTCAACAAATAGCGCGCCAATATGCTCATCGCGCATCTTCAGAACCGCCTCGTGAATGGTGGTGTGACACGCCACAGTTTTGATGGACGTGTTCATCAGTCCTCCGATACTCACCATAGCTACTCTCCTTGTGCTGTGACGGCGCTCAACACCTTGTTAGGAGTGCGTCTACACCCCTGGCATATGGTTGTGGGCGAGGGAGTTTCCTCACCTGAAGCTTAGATCGGAGTGACGTTTAGGTCAATGTGCCGCGTGTGAGGGAACTGCAATCCCTCGTGTTTCAGCGAGATGCGTGAGCTCCGCTTCGTGTTCCTGACTCTCCTGAAACTTGATCGCCTCAAAGCCTATTGTCCCATCGGCGAGCTTTCCGGTGCACTCGATCAGATCTTGGATCGCGTGTTCGTGAGCCAGCTCGACATCTCGTTCTATGAGCATCGCGATACGAATGGCTGCATCTGTCTGCGGAGGGTTGGCCTTGATGCTGCGTTTGAGATCACGCAATTTGTCGATGAACCCCATTTGGGTTCCGTGGATATCGGGAATCCGTA
>JAJDBL010000179.1 GCA_029261375.1 Nitrospirales bacterium | reverse complement strand
ACAAACCGCGATTGCGCATTCTCATCCTCAGCTTGAACCAAGACAGGCATTGCCCCCTCCGCGCGACGCGAAAAGAGTTTTTTATCGTAGGACTCTTCCGCGTTCTGGATAACCTCATTCGCGAGATTCAAAATGGGTTGCGTACTTCGATAATTTTCTTCAAGCTTGATCACCCGAGTTCCTGGAAACTGATTGGGGAAGTCCATGATATTTCTGAAGGTCGCCCCGCGGAAGGAATAGATGGACTGCGCTTCATCACCAACCGCCATGATGTTGTGATGAGCGGACGCTAACTTCTGAAGGATTTTTGCTTGTAAGTAATTGGTATCTTGATACTCATCCACCAACATGTAGCGAAACGATCGAGAGACCTCTTCGCGCATGGACTCGCTGCTTTCGAGTAACTCATCGAGTTTTACCAATAAATCGTCGAAATCTAGCAACGAGTGTTTGTCTTTGTACTGCCGATAGGCTTTCTGTAAGTGTCGCAGTTCATCCAGCAGCTCCGCGAAATGCGCATAGTCATCAAGCATCACCTCATCAAGCGTGCGGAGCGTGTTCACCGTCTTACTAAACATCTCGGCTATCGTATTCTTTCGTGGAATCCGCCGACCTTTCTCCAGCAGCCCGACCTGACCACGCAGCAGGTGAATCGCATCTTCCGCGTCCGATCGATCCATAATCGTAAAGCTTGCGTCGAGACCAATGGTGCTTCCATATCGTCGGAGAAGGACATTCCCCACAGAGTGAAATGTTCCTCCACGGACCTGATCACTTTGTCCTCCAACTAATAACCCCACACGTTGCAGCATTTCCTGGGAGGCTTTCCGGGTAAAGGTGAGGAGGAGAATATGCGAGGGATGGACGCCCTTCTCGATCAAGCGGGCCACACGGTAGACCACCGTTTGGGTCTTTCCACTCCCTGCACCGGCAATCACCAAGAGCGGGCCATCAAGTGAATAGACGACGTCAAGTTGTGCGGGATTCAGCGCTGCTTCGTAGTCGATACGAGAGGTCTGAGGGAGTGGAGTATCCTGACTTGGCGTGAGGTAGTATGGCTTCATTTCCGGCATCAAGTCCGCCTTAGTAGGAAAATCGTTGAAAAATCATAAACATCAATATATGGGGGTCAATAAGTGAAGGATGTATAGCATATAGCGTCGCGACGTTCAACGGAGGACCAGGAGGAACGCCAAAGCATGGCGTGACGAGGCCGACGCAATGTCGGAAAGAAAAGATGAGAGTACGGGCTTAACCAGGAAAGATGCGGCAGGACACCGCGGGGCTACATCGAATCGAGAGCTTCGATGACTTTATCAACATGGCCGTTGACTTTCACCTTCGGGAAGACATGCGCGACTTTACCCGTCTCATCGATGATCACCGTCGTGCGCTCGACTCCCATGTACGCCCGGCCGTAGAGTTTCTTTTCGACCCAGATTCCGTATTTCTCGATCATGGCGTGTGTCGGATCACTCAACAAAGGGAAGGGCAAGTCATATTTTGTCTTGAATTTCTGGTGGGAACTCACGCTATCCTTGCTGACGCCGAGGATGACTGCACCATGAGCTTTCACTCGAGCCAGGTTGTCGCGGAAATCGCACGACTCCTGCGTGCAACCGGGGGTGTCATCCTTCGGATAGAAGTACAACACCACCCGCTTGCCGCGCAGTGAAACAAGGGAAACCTTGTCTCCAGCATCAGACTCCAGAGTAAATGCTGGAGCACGTTTCCCTACTGTTAACATGAGTCAGCGAAAGGCGTTTTTCGGTTACTTTAAGGCCGCCTTGATTTCGTCGTAGTTTGGCTCTTTTCCCGGATCATCAGACACCCACTTGTACGTGATGGTTCCGTTGGTGTCCAGAACGAAGATGGATCGTTTTGACGCGGTATAACCCGTCATACCCACGAAGTCGTTATGAGCCACGCCATACGCATTGACGGCAACGCGATTGTAGTCCGAGAGAATCGGATATTCGATTTTGTTCTTCTCCGCGAATGCGCCATTCGAAAATGGTGAGTCGACACTAATTCCGATCACTGCGGCATTCAACCCGTTTAACTCGGCCATAGAATCGCGAAACGTACACAGCTCCTTCTCACACACCCCGGTGAATGCAGCGGGGAAAAACGCAAGGACCGCCTTTTTTCCCTTTAAACTGTCACGGGTCACAGACTCCCGCTTGGTGTTCAATAAATCAAAATCCGGAGCCGCTGAATTCACATCTGCTGCCATGTTATCTCTCCTCCTCGAATTAAAAAATCAAGTTACGTACTCCAGAAACGGCCGCGCCGTTCTGGGTATCTGCCAACGGGCAAACATTCTATTCTAGCGCTCCGCCGTTACGCAAGCGCGTCACACGACACCACGATCATCAGGATGTACTGGGTTGCTTATAAAAAAGCATCAGATTCCGGACATAAATGAATGATGCGATCATTTGACCAGTGATAAACACGGGATCCTTTCGATGGATAGCGTAGATAAGCGTAATCACTCCTCCAACGATACTCAGATACCAGAAGATCACGGGGATACCCGATTTCTTCTGCCGCTCCGAGTAATTCCACTGCGCATGCCACCGAGAGAAAAATGCGCTTTGTCCGAGAAATCCAACCAACACCCATGCTG
>JAJDBL010000178.1 GCA_029261375.1 Nitrospirales bacterium | reverse complement strand
CCCCCCCCTATACGACAAGCATGCTACGGAGTGTCACCATCAAGCGTCCGGGCTTTCTTTTTCAGTGACTTCTCCGTGATCTGCTCTAAGTCTTTCGCTTTCTCAAGGGCATCGGTCTGTCCCTTGTACAGAGATTCTGGCTCTGCCGCCGTCTCGGATGCTCCCTCCTGACTCTTTGCGCACCCTAGCGCAATAAGAATGAAGGAGGCCAATAACAGTCTCTGAATACATCGCATCCCATCCCCTTTCTCTTAAGCCTATTTATGCTGCCTAAATTTGATCTGATTATTGACTCGACACCTGCCCAAACAAAGAACACCCTCTAGCAACATGGTGCTACGTTAGCATACGCGTTTACATACATTGTCATTCTTAATACAGTGTTGTTCACCATGGACCAACTACACACACTCCTCGAACACTGGTGGGCTGATTTTCGACAAGGAAATCCAAGCGCGAGCACCGCATACGCATTACTCACCGCCAAGGAGGGGACCATTTTCCATGACCATATCGCACTGCGTACTTTTAACGACGAGACAGTGAACATTGATACATTGATGGCCCCGCTAGAAGCAGCAGGATATACCTACAGAGCCGAATATGCCTTTCCGAAGACTCACGTGTATGCACGGCATTATGCCCACGACATGTTAGATCTTCCAAAAGTTTTTATCAGTCAACTCGAAGTGGGATCTTTTTCAGGTGAACTTCAACACCACATTGGAGAACTCCTGAGCCAGATACCCCCTCAATCTCCGGCGCAGTGGGACATATTCATGAACCCGCGCCCATGGAACCTATCCTTTGCGGTGTATCAAGCCCTGAGAGAGGAGAGTGAGTATGCTGCCTGGGTTTCTGCTTTCGGGTTTCGACCCACACATTTCGCAGTTCGAACCGAAGCCTTCGCTCACTATGCTGACCTCACAACACTCAATTCATTGCTCAAGCAAGGCGGTCTAGAACTTAATACCGGGGGGGGAGAAATTCAAGGTTCTCCTGAGATCTATCTGGAACAGTCGTCCCTAAAGGCGAGCACTATCGTTAACCAATTCTCCGACGGTTCGTATCCGATTCCTGGAACCTATTACGAATTCGCCAAACGATATTCCGTGCCAGATGGGACTGTATTCGATGGTTTTAACTTGGAGTCCGCTGGAAACCTGTTTAAAAGCACGCAGTAATTGTCGTGGGCGCTTGACAGTCCAAATCCCCCATGAGTAGCCTGACCTTCGTGAAAAAGATCAAACGAAAAGTCTCAACACCCCATCGCAAAACATCTCCAGCGTTTGTGATTGGATATTCCAACACGGACCCCCCACCGGCCGGTTTTCTTGCTGCGTGGTTTCAGCAGACGTTTGACGAACCATTGGACATCACATTTCCAGGCACGAATGGCACCACGATATTCGACGCCGTCATGCAGAACAAAACGGCACGACTGGAGACTCACTGTTCTCCTGACATCGCAAATACTTGGCGTACCCGTCTAGACTGGATCCATACTGAGATTGCCGAAATCTACCCTCCCAAAACATCAAAGCCACACGACCAAAACCAAATTCTTCATATTGCTCGCCTCGCACGCGGCGTGACCGAACTTACCGAAGGGACAGCCTATGACGTGGGAACAGGCATCTACGTCAATCCTTCAGACTGGATGACCCAGACGCTTCAGGGATTTCGGCTCGGTGACCACGTCCGGATCGAACAGATTGAACGTCCCGATGAGGGTCGGGTATGGTTTCATACGCGAGGTCTTGGAAAATTTGGTTTTGAGGACATCGAAACATACAAGAATACTGGACTCTCAACTCAGCCAGTAATCGAGACGCTCGAGGACATCGCGGAATCAATTATCCTCCGAGGCAATCCGCTGCATACAGGCGATTCGATTGAAATCCACGCGACCGGACAGTACGCTGAAGTCGTCCGACATAGGACAGATCCAACCTATGGAATACAATTAAACCTACGCGAAATCGTGTGGAGCTAGCCCTGTTGGGCGAGGAGATACGTTTTGGAAAAAGAACAGCACAGCGGCCCAATGCGCCATCTGTTTATCACGATCACGGCAATCATCCTATGTGTGGCCGCCGGAGTGGGTGGATACGTCTTGTTCTATCATCCTCTGCTCAACGCGCAAGAACACCTTGAAGTGTTTGAGGATGCGTGGGGCATCGCTGACCCCTCCTACCGCAACTGGTCAGGCAAGGTCAAAAATATCGGGCTCTACCCCATTACGTCTGCGGCAATTACTATTGAACTCAAAGACTCAGATGGAAACGTGAGCTACACCGGAAGCAAGCAGCTTGTGGATCTCTCGGATCCCCCAATGCATCCAGAAAACGTTAAGCGTTTCCAGATTCTTCTGAAGTACACCAAGCCAGAACGCATCGACGACACACAAACCACGTACCGCATCGATATACACAAATATCAGAAAAACCTGTTTTAGTCGGGGCCAACAGGCAAGGGATCCACTCATCGCTGCTGAGAATGGTCTTGGTATTCGTACGCTTCCCAAACCAAAGCAGTGTCAGCCTCAGGTTTAGGGAACTAATACGAGAAAACTGGAAGCCCTTTTCAGCGAAACCTAGAAAGGGTTACGCGTCCATCGCACATCGAAAACCGACGTTCGGTCGTCGTGCTGACGGCTCAAGTTTGATCCGTGCGGTCGTACGCAGACGGTTACGAGGATCCATATAGGAACCGCCTCGCGCAACTCTCGCCAAACCATTCGGTGGACCTGTTGGATTCGTGGATTGATCTAGCATATACGCGTCTTCGGCGAACCAATCACGTGTCCACTCCCAGACGTTACCAGACATATCATGGACTCCATAGGGACTCGCGCCACTTTCAAAGTTTCCTACGACAGTCTGTAAACTGGAAACCCCTTCTTTTTCCTGTTGCGCTAACCCCTCTCGCATCCACCATCGCTGCCACCATTCCAGCCGAATAAGCTCACGATCTGCCTGATAGCTGCCGTTATTACTGCGGTTACGATCCCACTCGTTCCCCCAGGGATAGAAACGAGAATCATCTCCTCGCGCTGCCTTTTCCCACTCGGCCTCTGTCGGAAGGCGACGCCCTGCCCACTCACAATAGGCCAACGCATCATCCCAACTTACTTGCACCACCGGAAGGTCATTGGCCTGCTCCGGAACGCGATCTCCTTCCCACACATTGAGCTTGAATACGATCTCCTCGTCTTCATCACGGTCACCCTTAGCAATCATGACATCTCCAGTACGAAGCTGCTGTTGCCCGTCACGCGTTGCGTTCTCTTCAGGCTTAGGCGGAACTCT
>JAJDBL010000177.1 GCA_029261375.1 Nitrospirales bacterium | reverse complement strand
ATTGACCGTGGCCCAGAGTGTTTATTTTCGTGCTCAGTGGTTGGGCTGTACCGGAATGATCCGTATACAGGAAGTCAGCTGAGCCAATGCCCTAGGGAAAGGGCAGAGAAATGGAGGTCTCTACAATGTATACGAATATACAGAATCAACATGAACGTGGTTTCACGCTGATCGAGATGATCGGGGTACTCGCCGTCATTGGCACCTTGGCCGCGTTGATCCTTCCAAAGGTGTTCGCGGTAGTCTCGGATTCACGCGTCAGCGGCTTAGTTTCAGCGGTGAAGACGTATGAAACCGGCGTGACGAAATACTATGCGGATCTTGGAACAGTGCTTCCGCTGAATGCAACCGGAGCTCCAGCGGTGGAGGCGACAGGCGATAGTGCAACGGCCCTTTCACTTGCCGCACGGCTGACACTGTCAGCTTCCGATGCATTAGTGACTGGCGTTGGGATGTGGCCGAAGTTCCGCGGGCCCTACTTAGAAAAGTTCGATACCAACCAGACACCCGGACTGGGATCAAAAATGTATATCCCGGCAGAAGCAGCGATTACCTATGGTACTGCGGCGACGGCAACCAACGCCGGATTTGCCTTGAAGGGCGATACCGCGAACAGCGATCTGCCAACCGGGTCGAATGTGGCCTATCTCAAGGTGGAAGCCTTGTCGGCGGAAGACTTTGTCGCTTTGGACAGTATCATCGACAAGGATGTCGGAACCACCACAGCCGAAAAAGAACTCCGTGGACGAGCCAAGTATGATACCGCGACAACCACCGCGTTGATCTATCTCGCATCTCGGTAAAAGGGGGTCATGGCCGTTGCCCAAGCCATAAAGGGCAAGACAAAGCTTCTCGGCACGCAGCTCCTTGATGCGGGGCTGATTTCAGCCGATCAGCTCGACTTAGCCTTACGAGAACAGGTACGCCTGGGGACCTTTCTTGGCGAGACCCTGGTCAATCTCGGGTTTGTCAGTCAAGAACAGATCACCGCTTTCCTCGCTGAAAGTACGCACTCAAAAGTCTTGGGTGCGGACGACTGGGATCTCGACCAGGCCGTGATGCGGCTCGTTCCCTACGAGCTTGCCAAACGCTTTCAGGCGCTTCCACTCCATCTGAAGAACGACATCCTCACCGTCGCGATTGCCGATACGTATAACGTCGTCGCAATTGATGCGTTGGAGCGGGCCACCAACTTCCATGTGGAGGCGGTGGCAGGTTCCCCGCAGAAGATTCTCGATACCATCGAGCGGGAGTACGCTCGCGGTGGAAAGATCAACGACACCGTAGATCAAATACTCGCCAAGGGCGTGGGGAATCTCGCCGATGGGGCTGAAACTGAAGCCCCCATGATTTTGCTGTGCAACCAGATCATCACCATGGCCGTGCAGGCACGAGCGACGGACATTCACATTGAGCCTGGCGAAAAGGTGATGCGGGTCCGCATACGGGTGGATGGAATTCTTCGGCAAGAAGTCTTGATGCCGAAACAACTGCAACCGCCAGTCATCGCCCGTCTAAAACTCATGGCCAATATGAATGTGACAGAGAAGCGGGTTCCACAGGACGGCCGTTTCACCTTTCAAATGGATCACAGCGAGGTGGACCTGCGTGTCTCTACGCTGCCGACGGCATTCGGTGAAAGTGTGGTTCTGCGTATCCTAGATAAGTCGAGTATTACGCTTGATTTGGGTGCGTTGGGATTCTCGATCAGAAATCAGGAGCTCTTCGAAGCGACGATTGATCGTCCCCACGGGATTATATTGGTGACGGGCCCGACGGGAAGCGGGAAAACAACGACGCTCTATACCGCGTTGGGATACATGGATGGGATGGTGAAGAGCATCTTCACCCTCGAGGATCCCATCGAGTATCAGCTGTCGTTGATTCGTCAGACACAGGTGAATCCTGACGTTGGCATGACCTTTCCCGCAGGTCTGCGCGCCATCCTGCGCCAGGATCCTGATGTGCTTCTGGTGGGAGAAATTCGCGATCGAGAGACCGCTGAGCTGGCAATTCAAGCCGCACTCACCGGCCATCTCGTGTTTTCAACGCTCCACACCAATGATGCGCTGGGCGCCATTACGCGTTTGATTGATCTTGGCGTTGAGCCGTTCATCTTAGCGTCGTCTTTGGTTGCCGTGCTGGGACAACGCTTGGTGCGCTGCATCTGTAAGGATTGCAAAGTGGAACGTGAACACCCGGAACTTGTGCTGAGCGAGTTAGGAGTGGCTCAGACTGACGATACTCCACGCAAGCTGTGGAAGGGACTAGGCTGCAAATCCTGCTCGGACTCCGGGTATCGAGGGCGTATCGGGATTCACGAAGTCCTCTCCATCAATGAACGGTTTCATGATCCGATTATTCGTGGACCGGACATGGCGCGTATTGCGGAGCTAGGCCGGGAAGCAGGAATGCGAACGATGGCAGAAGACGGCATAGAGAAATCGCTTCAAGGAATAACCACCATTGAAGAAGTGTTACGAGTTGTGGGAACGGTATGAAGAAGTTGTTTAGGCTTAAGGTCAAAGGCTGAAGGTAGAAATACGTGAACGCTTTCATCACATTGAATTATCCGACCGGAACTTCTCCATGCGTGGTGATCGTGAGAAGAAGTGTGCTTGGTGGTGTGTCTTTCAACGTTCCACCTTCAGCCTTTAACCTTCAACCTATCTCCCTGCGTCCTTCCCAGGAGGCACACTAGATGGCCAATTTTAAATATCGTGCTGTGGATCCACAGGGGAAAGGGTCCGAAGGGGTCATGACTGCCGATGACATCGGCGCCTTGGAACAACTGTTAGAAGGACACGGGTATTGGTTGGTCAACGCAGAAGAACAGAAGAATGCGGCGACGGTGAAGGTTAAACATGGGGCGATCAATCACCGAGACTTGATCGAGTTCACCATTCATATGCAGCATCTGTTGTCCGCAGGCGTACCATTGGCACGTGCCCTCACCGGGGTCGCAGACGAAGCAGAGGATCCAAATTTTCGAGCGTTGCTCAAAGCCGTGGTGGGTGCAATCGAGTCGGGCATGCCGCTACATGAGGCGATGGAGGCGCATCCGGGAAGTTTCCCCGAAATGGTGATCAACTTGATTCGAGCTGGTGAGGCTGGGGGATCGCTCCCGGTCACCTTTGCGGAGTTGCGTTCTTACTTGGAATGGGTGGACAAGATCCGCGCGGATATGCGCAAAGCCATGGTCTATCCCAGCATGATCCTGGTTGCGATGGGGCTCTTCATGATCGTGTTGTTTACCTTCGTGATTCCAAAGTTTTCCACGGTGCTGGTGAATCTTGATGTCGCGCTTCCAGCGATGACGGTGGTGTTGATGTCGCTCAGCGAGTTTGTCGTTTCCAGCTGGTGGATGTGGCTCCCGCTGGTGGTGGGGCTCCCCATCAGCGCAACAGTGGCGTATCGGGCTATCCCAGGAGCCGCGTATCAGCTCGATCTGCTCAAGCTCCACCTCCCAGTGCTTGGAGGACTCATTCGTATGATTCTGCTCTCTCGATTCGTCCAGACCTGCGGGTTCTTGTTGCGTGCCGGGTTACCGCTCTTGCAGTGCCTGAATCTGTGCCAACGCGTCGCAGGGAATCTGGTGCTCATACAGGCGCTCGCTCAGACCGAGCGCGAGGTTTCGGAAGGCACGACGATCACCGAAGCCATCAATCGGCACGAGATTTTCCCTCCGATGGTCCGGCAAATGATTTCCGTCGGTGAGGAGTCCGGGGAACTTGAACAGACGATGACGACGCTTTCCAGTTACTACAACGATGAAATTCCGCGTCGTGTGGACAAGGTGTTTGGAATCATGGAACCAATGTTGACTCTGACCATGGTCGGGGTCGTAGGCTTCGTCGCGCTCGCGCTCTTTCTTCCCATGATGAGCTTGATGGGCGGAATGAAGTAGGCGACGGGATGAGGAGTCAGAAGCCAGGAGTCAGAATGGGAGTTTTGCAATGAACACTGAAGCCCAATCCCAAACCGAAGTTTTCCAACTCCGGACTCCTGAATACCAAATACTGAATTCTACGAAGGGCTTTACCCTCATTGAGCTGATCGGAGTGATGGCCATCATGGCCACACTCGCAGCAGTCATCGTGCCAAATGTGATTCAGCAGATCGATGCGGCCACGCAAGATGCTGAAACCCTCAATCTCGCTGCCATGGGCCAAGGTGTCATGCTCTATCTTCGAGATCAGCATGCCTGGCCGGCCGATCCGGCTGATCTCAGCCCGGGATATGTCCCGTTTGGCGCCGTCCAACTTACGCAGAATCACAACGGCTTCCCGCGATACATGAGTATTCATCCTGATGTGAGCGCATATAACAACGTTGTTGGGCTTGCGTCGACAGATTTGCCCGATACCCGTTTTCTGCTGATCTCTGATCTTCGACAGGATGCGGCCGTCGTCATTGCGACGGCCGCGGACTTCGATACCTGGTGGAACACGGATGAGACTGTAACGCCAAATCTTAAGATCCATCGCGGGCATATTGGATCCTTGTTTCATCTGCTGAGCTTGAGTGTGACCGGTGTTGGGGGGAGCTATTCGATCGATGGGACAGCGACCAGCTCTGGAGGGGCTATGCTCGCGCTACACGGTAATTACCACTTGATTGGAACGACGGTTGGTCTCGATGAAGCCAATACCTATGCGACGCCGGAGATTCAGTTCAGCCTCGCCATTGATGCGGGTTATCAGTTCCAACCCAGTTGTGCCGTTGGGGCACAGTGGAGTGCCTTTAATGTCGGGTGTTAAGGCTGAGCGATGGATTAGCGCTTACACAGTCGGTGTCAGGCGCAAGGGAGGTGTTTTTCTATGAGAACGCAACCGAATGAGTGCGGGTTCATGCTGGTCGGGGTGATCGGTCTCTTGCTGGTGTTCTTGGTGATGGGAACCGTACTGATGCCCAATATCATGACGTCTTCCTCCCAGGAGACGAAGGATTTCGAAGCGCAACACCTCAACGCGATCGCGATTGGCTCAGAAAATTACTTGCGCAGCGTCTTGGCATGGCCCGTGCAACTCCTCGACCTGACGCCGGGCTATGTGCCTTTTAACAGTGTGCAGCTTGTGAACAATGACAGTGGATATCCTCGCTATTTTACGGTGCATCCCAACACCAGTGGATTTACGAACGCGGTAGGGTTGTCGGAAAGCGCACTGCCCGATGCTCGATTCCTGCTGGTGTCGAATGTGCTGCAGGATGCTGCGCCAACGATTACCAATGCGACGGAATTTGAAACGTGGTGGGGGATGGACCAAACCGCGACTCCAGGGTTGCATATTGGGAGAGGGAACACGGGCAAGTTGTTCCAGAAGTTGACGTTAGAGGGACCCTGTGCGGGAGGCAGCTATGAGATTGATGGGATCGCAACGAATTCCGCAGGTGCGACGTTGGCGACCCATACGATGTATCACCTCAAAGGCACAACGATTGGGTTAGATGATGCGAATACATACACGGGGGCGTCGCCAGAGATCACGTTAGCCTTGAATACGGATGCGGGGTATCGACATTGTGGGGATGGCTGGTATCCGGGGGCTGATGGTGCCTGTGGTGGCGGGGGCACCTCCTTCACCGTTCGTGATGAGTTTAATGCGGGTAGTTTTTCTAACAATGATGGGACAGCTAACTGGAGCAATGCGTGGCAAGAGTCTGGGGAGTCTGACGGGACGAAATGGGGAGACCTAAGAGTAAAAGGTTCTGGTTATGGCTGCGCTTCCGGATGGTGTTTATGGGTACACGAAAGCACCACTCCGAAACAGATAAGCCGGGAAGTTGACTTGTCATCACTGTCCTGCGGCGGTATGGCAACGTTAACATTCAGTTATCTTCGTGATTGGGTTTCGGGTAGCGGTCTCTTCGTCACGCTCGAGGCCTCAGGCGACGGTGGCGTGACATGGACAACACTCCAGACATATCCCCTGGATGGCCACGATGATCCATCCCATGTGCCCCAGACGATCGACATAACACCCTACATTGCGTCCAATACGCAGATCCGCTTCACCACAACAGGAATTGGTCCCAACGCATACTTTTTCGTCGAAGACCTCCAGATCGAAGGCAGCTAGGGGGCAACATGTTAACGCGATGTGCGCCGCAATGGTGACGAAGTGACGAATTCGCTGAAGCAAACCATTCTCGGGATCAGCCTCTTCAACGGCCACCTGGCCGCGCTTGCGGTGGTGAAGGGAAAGGTGACTGGACGGTGGGTCTGCGAACGCTTGATCTCAACGGGTGAAGAGCTCCAAGCTGCCTTACAGGCTGCGGTTCAAGCCACCAAGTTTCCTGGAACCAACGTGAGTTTTCTTGTCGAGGATGTGCAGTTTGTTCATCAGTATCTCCAAGTGCCGCCGATGCGACCGACAGATCGCGATCGTTACATCACGCGGAAAGCCGTGCAGGAAAAACCTGTGGATAGCGAGATTGTCTGGCGATGCCGTGACCTTCTCAAGGCTCGTGAGATGGAGGGTGTCGTTCTCGATATCTGCGATAAGAGCTACGTCGATAAAATTATCACCGCGTGTCAGCAGTTGCGTTTGACGCCGGTGATGGTCGTTCCCTTAACCGTGCTCTTCGAGGAGCAGATACGGTCACTGTCACTTGAGCCAGACGAGTCCATTCTTGTGGTAACCGCGACCCCGCATGGTGTCGCGCTCTTAGCAGCGACGGGCGATGGAAAGCAGTTCTTCAATCGGTTCCTCAACATCGATCTCACAGAAGGGACCGCAGCGCGACGACTGGGCCGTGAAATTACACGATCGGTCATGTTTGCTGACCAGCAATTTGGGGTGACGATCGGCAATGCGTGGGTGATCGCGGAGCCTCAAACGGTGTCTGTCGACGCTGTTGAACCCCATGTGAATATTCCTATTTCTGCCAGCCCTCTGGATCCCGACCCTTCCTATTGGACATGGGTCAGTCTCATGCTCCCAACGACGCATGCCAGTAATTTTGTTCCACGGTGGATTCGATCCGCGTGGAAGATGACGTTGGTACGTCGCATAGCCGCGGGAGTGATTGTGGCATGGGGCTGCGCAATGATGTTCGTCGAAGCGGAGATTTTGCTTGCCCACCAGAATCGGGATGCGGTGATTCCTCACATGACGGCGATCCAAACCATTACCCAAGAATGGCAGCAACGTGTCCGCACCCTTCAACAACAACGTGAATGGTCACAGGGACTGGCTGAGGAACGCGATCCCATGTTGGTCGCCTGGGTGCTGGGGGTTGTGGCGGAGAAGCTTCCGGAGCACTTAGTTCTGGATACGGTGTCGCTCAGTCGCGACGGTGACGAATGGGTTATCGACGTTGCTGGCACGAGTCCTCCCAACATGACGGTTAGTGCGAAAGAGCTGGAGGCGTTTCAACAGAGCCTTATGGATGCACCACTTCATGTTCGCGTGACGACTCCATGGCGTGAGGTGTGGATGAAGGGACTCCAAGCGGGGAGCAAGTTCGTCGGCGAAAAGGGACGAAGCTCGTT
>JAJDBL010000176.1 GCA_029261375.1 Nitrospirales bacterium | reverse complement strand
AGGGCCTCATCTCCCACTGGAAAAATCCTACGTCAGTCGTGTTCGATGCGTACGAGCCTCTTACCACGATTACTGACTCCAGCCAGTGGGCAGATCTGTCAGATTTCGCAGAACAGATGATGTATATGGACACGATTGCGTATCTGCCGGATGATATATTGGTCAAGCTCGATAGAGCGAGTATGGGCGTGAGTCTAGAGGCGCGGGTCCCGTTGCTGGATCATCGGGTTGTAGAGTTTGCGTGGCAGGTGCCTCTTTCCATGAAAATTCGCAATGGGCAAGGTAAATGGTTGCTTCGCCAGGTACTGAAGAAGTATGTCCCGACTGAATTGATTGATCGTCCCAAAATGGGTTTCGGCCTCCCAATAGATGTGTGGTTACGTGGACCTCTGCGAGATTGGGCTGAGGAGCTGCTTGATGAGAAGCGTGTACGCGAGGACGGATTATTGTGTCACGCGCCTATACGAACGAAATGGGAAGAGCATCTTTCCGGGACGCGAAACTGGGCCTATTACTTGTGGGACATCCTAATGTTTCAAGCGTGGAAAGAACAATGGAATTGACGATGTATGACTTCGGCTGTTTTGTGCCCTCAGTGTCGCACGCTCATCGCGAATCTTTATTCTATATGGACGTTGCGGTGGCGTGTCTGTCTGGCCCACTGTGCTCGTTAACAGCAGCCCACGCGATGTGTATTCAATTCCGATTCGTCGGGCGTTTTAGAAATGCAGGACGCCCTGCTTTCTCCGCACAGGGACGGGGGCGTGCCTTGTCTCCTGTTACAAATTAACTCTGCCAGCACCTCCTTCCACGCGTGAAACTCGGTCCTCAATTCGGGATCGTCTTCTATTGCAGTGTTTTAATCACAGGTTATGAGCTCAGGATCGAGGCGAGATTTAGTCCGTACGACGGCCGTGGTGTCACCAGATCGCTCATGAAAAAAACGATTGTGCATCTGATCACCGCTCTCCATGTTGGGGGAGCCCAATGGATGCTCTATAAGCTGCTCGCGCATTCAGATTCTTCTCGCTTCAGGTATGTTGTCGTTTCGATGCTTGACGAGAATGTTCTCGGATCAAAAATCGCGGCATTGGGTATTCCTGTTTACGCCTTGCACATGGGGCGTGGACGACCCAATCCACTTGCTATCATGAAACTCGTCCACATATTGCGACGGGAGAAACCGGATATCCTTCAAACGTGGCTGTATCACGCTGATCTCTTGGGATTGTTTTGCGGTAGGTTGGTGGGCATTACTCGAGTGATCTGGAATGTACGCAGCTCATTTCTAGATATTCGTGCGTCATCAACGCGGTCGGCGATTGTGTTGAGAATGCTTAGCGTTCTCTCACGATTTGCAACGGTTGTCGTGGCAAACTCCAAAGCTGGGAAGGATTTTCATCGGGCGATAGGGTATCGTCCTGCTCGTTGGGACGTAATTCCGAATGGGTTTGACCTCACCACATATCGCACAGATTCCGCGGCGAGGATACAGTTCAGGAAAACCATTGGTCTCGACGATGATGCGATTCTCATTGGAATGATTGCCTCGTACGACCCGATAAAAGATCATGCTAACTATCTTTCGGCTGCGAGACTGCTACTGAATATCTATCCGACCGTGGCGGTGGTCTTCGTTGGGCGTGGTCTTGATTCCAATAATGTAGAGTTGATGGATGCGATCAAAGGGAAACAACTTGGGCAGGTTATTCATTTGCTTGGGGAACGTGATGATATCCCGTCTATCATGGCATCATTGGACATCCTTGTCTCTTCTTCACGGGGTGAAGGTTTTTCGAATGCAATTGGCGAGGCCATGGCGTGTGGAGTGCCCTGTGCCGTGACGGATGTTGGCGATTCAAGGTGGATCGTTGGCAATTCAGGGTATGTCGTTCCTCCTCAGGATCCAGCCGCTCTGGCGCATGCATTACAATCACTCATCAAAATGGGACGTAAGGACAGAGGAGCCCTCGGGCTTAAGGCACGTCGCCGTATTGAAGAGGAGTTCGATATTGCCGCAGTTGTCGATCGATACGAACAACTGTATGCGAAATGGGTTTCAAATTGAGGCTTGGTCACAAGCCTCGCAGAGCGCGATGCCTCACCCGTGTTCTCAGCCATCGTGGATCGGCACTGGACCTTACTTTGAGACTGCGTGGTGAACTGTAGATCTTCTGCCGATCCAGTCGTCACTTTAGTAACATCACTCCGGAGAAATGCTAGTGTCGCTTGATCTTCAAGGAACACCCCACGTCTTGTTTAGCGTATGGCATGTTGATGGTTAAGACACCCCGAAAGCGAGATCACTCTCATATTTGGATGCTGTTCTATCTCTCAAAAGTGTTCTATATGGTTTTCGCCGTATACGTATACGGCTCACTTACCTCCCTCGGCGATCGCGACCGCTATTTGCATGCATCCCCAACTGTCTCTCCCTGGGTCCTGTTCGACTCCACGCGTTTTATGGAATTTTGGGGAGGTCTGCTTGGAATGGTGACGCGTGAGACCATGTTGACTGATGTGGCGTTTCTCAGCCTTGCGTTCTACGGCATCTATTATCCGCTGAGCCGAATTGAGCTTACCCAAAAACAATTGGTGTTCGTCCTATTGCTTCTCTCGCTACCGTCATTTTCCGTGTGGACTTCCGTCATAGGAAAAGAGGCTGTGGGAGTGTTCTTTATGGGACTGCTGCTTGGATATATCATCGATGTCGTGGATGGTAGGCGCTGGTTCGTCAACCTCAAGGAAGTAGTAGGAGTTTATCTCCTGATAATCTTTAAACCACATTACGCCATCGGAATTGCCCATGCTGCTCTACTCGCCCTTCTCCGGCTCAAGTTTAGGCGGTGGCCTGGTTTAGTGCTTACGTTTTTCGTGCTTGTGATGGGGTTAGATATTGGGCTGCTGTACTTCTTTCGGGGCACCATCGATGAACTCTCATTGGAAATCGTTCCTCATTTTTCTCCCGATTCGGCCTCTACCAGACCGAATACGATATGGGTAAATCAGTATGACGTATTCTACAACGCACCATATGGGATGATGATTGGCTTTATGGGCCCAACGATTGTTGAGTCTCTGGCAAAGCCGCTACAAGGGTTGGTCTTGCTGGAAAGCCTCGTCGCTGCGATGGGAATTCTTGTCCTTGCCGCAGCCGCGATCCTTCCCCGCCTGCTTGTGGGAAGATTAAACGTTCTCTTCTTCAGTGTTTTTCTCTCGTTGTTTTTCTGGGTTCTTTTCGTGCACTATCCGTTTGGCGCGTTGAATCCCGGCAGTGCCATACGATACCGCAGTAATTTTTACCATGTGTTTGTCATTATCAGTATGTTTTTTTGGGTAAAGTTTCATGCACAGCAACGTCTGGAACGCGAACTCAGGTTCTTGACTCCCTCGCCGAACGTGAAATCTGACTGATTACCCTATTCGTCCACTGTGTACAGTGTACGTTGGAGTACAGGGGAACCGAGTGAGTCATTTGATGGCAATGTGTCTGAGGCGTAGCGTGCGAAAATGTAGGTCATGAAACCTCGGGTTCTATTCTTCGTGACTGAGGACTGGTATTTTTGCACGCATCGGCTTTGCCTTGCCAGGGCAGTTCGTAATGCAGGCGCGTCGGTGTTCGTGGCGACGCGGGTTACTGACCACGCGAAACCTATTCTTGACGAAGGGTTCGCACTGCTTCCCCTCACCCTCAAGCGGCGGGGTATGCATCCAGTGTCTGAATTCGCCGCGATCCTCGAAGTGTTTCGCCTCTATCGGCAACATCAACCCGATATTGTGCACCATGTTGCCCTGAAGCCGATGTTGTATGGTTCCGTGGCTGCCTGGCTCGCCCGGGTTCCAGCAGTAGTCAATGCGTTTCCAGGCCTCGGGTCTTTGTTTATTTCAGAAGCCTGGCAGTCGCGTCTCTTTCGCATCATCCTTTCCCCTGTATTGAAGTGGGTTTTTACATTGTCTCCTTCTCGGGTCATTTTCCAAAACGGTGAGGATTGCGAGCAGCTCGTTGCTACCAAGATGTTGCCAGAGAAGCAAACGGTCGTCATCCGTGGAGTAGGGGTTGACGTTTTGCAATACCAACCTCGTCAGGAGCACGATGGACCAATCGTTGTTCTTTTAGCGTCTCGCATGCTGTGGGAAAAGGGTATTGGGGAGTTCGTTGACGCCGCACGGCTGTTGAGTAAATGGGGCGTGCAGGCAAAGTGTGTGCTGGCGGGACGCATTGATGCGGGAAACCCAAATCCCATCCCAGAAAGACAGCTTGCGGAGTGGCATGCTGAAGGCGTGGTTGAATGGTGGGGTCATCAGGACGATATGCCGACGTTGTTAGCCTCAGCACACATTGTGGTCTTGCCAACGTACTATGGAGAAGGGGTTCCGAAGGTCCTGCTAGAGGCCGCGTCGTGTGGAAAGCC
>JAJDBL010000175.1 GCA_029261375.1 Nitrospirales bacterium | reverse complement strand
CATGATCTTGGGAAGGGACGGAAAGGGGACCATAGTCTTATTGGAGCCGAGCTGGCTCGTGAGGCCTCTCAGCGTCTTGGTCTCGATGAGCGTGAGACATCTTTATTAGTCTTTCTCGTCGAGCACCATCTTCGGATGTCTCATATTGCGCAGCGGAGGGACGTATCTGATACTCAGGTGATTCAGGAATTCGCGAAGCAAGTTGGCACACCGGAAGTGCTGAAGATGTTCTACGTGTTGACGGCAGCAGATATCGCTGCCGTTGGACCAGGAACCCTCACGAACTGGAAGAAAGACCTGTTGACCGAACTATTCCTGCGGACCCTCGATGCCGTCGCTGGGGGGAATGTGCGTTCGGCCGATCGAGCAGCCGAACCGGTACGACGATGTATCGCGACGTTAGCGAAGGCGGCTCCAGCATGGTGGCAAGAATGTTCAACCCAGACGAGATTGGAGGACTGGATCAAATGGGTCGATGCTCAAGCGGCGGTGACTCCGGTTGAGTATCTGCTGTCGACGCCTGAGGATGTGATCCTCACGCATCTCCATCAGATTATTCAACTCGAGCCGAAAAGTGTTGTGGCGAAGGCTACCTTCGATGAAGAACGTGGGTACATAGATGTCACCGTCTACGGGTTTGACGATGTGACTCCGGGCATCTTCTCGAAGATCGCCGGTGTGATGGCGGTCAATGGGTTGGGGGTTCTGGGTGCGAGGATCACAACACGATCGGATCATCTCGTCATTGATGAATTTCATGTTGTCGACCCAGGCTTTTCGGGTCCTCCTCCCGCGTATCTTCTCCAGGAGTTGGAAGTGATGTTGCAGAATGTGTTGACTGATGAGGTCTCTGTCGATGCTTTGATTAACCAGGGGAGGCGGGTCTCTGGATCTCGGGTGATGCCCGTGAGTGGTGAACCACCCAAGGTAGAAATTGACAACGAATCATCCGACCGTTTTACGGTCATTGATATTTTTGCTGATGACCAGCAGGGGTTACTGTATGTCATTGCCAAGGCGGTTGCCGACATGGGCGTGTTGGTGCATTCCGCAAAGATATCGACAAAGTTAGATCAAGTCGTTGACGTGTTATATGTCTCAGGGGCCGAAGGGAAGAAGATTCTGGATGCTCAGCAACTCAAAGGCGTTCAGCAACGGCTTGTGTCTGATATCACCGATTTGGTCGCAAAGCATCCTGCCGCATCGGTCGCGTAGTCGGTGAAGCCGTCGTAACCATCCACATCACCGCGTGGCGTATGACAAAGTATAGAGTGCTGTATTCATTCACATTTAAGGAAAGGGGGAACAATGACCACCAAAGATGTTCTTGAGATGGCCAAAAAAAACAAGGTAGAGTTCGTGGACGTGAGGTTCTGCGACTTTCCAGGCCAATGGCACCATTTCACGATTCCCGTCGCTGAACTTTCAGAAGATACGTTCACGGAGGGGCTCGGGTTTGACGGATCGAGTATCCGTGGATTTCAGTCCATTGATGAGAGCGATATGTTGCTCATCCCAGATCCCAGCACCGCCTTCATGGATCCCTTCACACAGCACGTGACCCTCAACATGATCTGCAACATTAAGGATCCTATTACGGGGCAATCCTATTCTCGTGATCCGCGATTGGTCGCTCAAAAAGCGGAAGCCTATCTGAAGGATAGTGGCGTGGCTGATACCAGTTATTGGGGGCCTGAGGTCGAGTTCTATATCTTTGATAGCGTCCGGTACAATCAGACGTATAACGAAGGCTTCTACCATGTGGATTCGATCGAGGGTGCCTGGAATTCAGGAGATTTCTCCCAACCCAATCTTGGGCATAAACCGCGTTATAAGGAAGGCTACTTTCCTGTCTCGCCTGTCGACCATTATCAGGATCTTCGTTCCGAAATGGTGAAGCAACTCGAAAAAGCGGGAATCAAGATCGAGCTGCAACATCACGAGGTTGGCACGGGAGGTCAGTCAGAAATCGATATGCGCTTTGACACCCTCACTGCCATGGCCGATAAGGTTCTGAAATATAAATATATTGTGAAGAATGTTGCAAAGCAGGCTGGAAAAACCGTCACCATGATGCCCAAGCCGTTGTTCATGGATAACGGAACGGGGATGCATGTCCACCAGAGTCTTTGGAAAGGTGGGAAGAACCTCTTCTTCGATCCCAAGGATGCCTATGCGTTGATCAGCGATACCGCCCGTCATTACATTGGAGGGCTGTTGACGCATGCACTGGCGCTGTGTGCGTTTATCGCGCCCACGACAAATTCGTATCGACGCTTAGTTCCAGGATACGAAGCCCCTATCAATTTGGCATACTCTAAACGGAACCGCAGTGCGTGCATTCGGATTCCGATGTATTCCAAGAGCGAGAAGGCGAGACGACTTGAGTTTCGATGCCCCGATCCGAGCGCCAATCCGTACTACGCCTTCGCGGCGATGATGATGGCCGGACTTGATGGTATTGAGAAGAAGATTGAGCCGCCGCCGCCACTGGATAAGAATATTTACGACTTGGAGCCGGAGGAAAAAGCAAAGGTCAAGTCTGTGGCCAGCTCGCTTGATGAAGCCTTAGATAGCTTGGAAAAGGATCATGACTTCCTGTTGAAAGGAAATGTATTTACACAGGATGTGATCGATACGTGGATTGACTATAAGCGGACGAATGAGATAGATGCCATTCGTCTTCGACCTCACCCACACGAATTTGCGTTGTACTACGACGTCTAAACTGTATC
>JAJDBL010000174.1 GCA_029261375.1 Nitrospirales bacterium | reverse complement strand
GTATCCGGATCATGGCAGCCTTCACCTGAGTCCAGAGGATATCGAAGCGCTTGGATTATCAGAGCCTGACCATGTGAACATTCGTTCAGCAACCGGATCTGTTGAGATGCCGTTCCGCGTCGATGATACATTGCCCTCTGGTCTTGCCTTTTTCCCCGAGCATTTTTCTGATCCTGAACTACGAGATTTGATCACCTGCACCACAGACCCTGTCTCCGGCGTACCCGCATTTAAAATGGGGCCGGTTACATTGGAAAAACGGCCTGGATCAAAACCAAGTAGCGCGCCTGCTTCGACAGAGAACGCGGCGACGCCAGACTCTGCTGACACCACGTCATAACAGCACGCCATGCAAACTCAAACTAAAATCAGGAAGTTTTTCGACACGGTCTTATTTGGGGAAATCTGGAGTGCGATGAAGGTGCCTTTCAAGCACATGTTTGTGAAGGAGGTGACCTTTCAGTACCCGCGTGAAAAACGAACGATTCCGGATGCGCATCGCGGTGCTCTCGGATTACTCAAGTATGATAAAGGCGAAGGCAAAATCGGGCACGAACGCTGCGTCGGGTGTGATTTGTGTGAGGCGGCCTGCCCATCACACTGCATCAAAGTCGTGAGTGCCCCAGCGGGGCCTGACTCGCCAAATCCACTCATGCGGGTAGCCACAGAATTCTATATCGATATTACGAAGTGCGTGTTTTGCGGCTACTGTGTCGAGGCCTGTCCGGTCAATGCCTTAGCGATGACGAAAGAGTATGAGTACTCGACAACCAACAAGCGCGATCTCATCTTTGATAAAAAGAAACTCTATGAGATTGGCGAGCTCTTTCTTGAGGACTCCAAGAAGTATCTCTTCGCTCACAATCAAGAAGTGGATGACGAGATGTGGGAGAAATACCGATATCGGTTCCCCGCTCCAACGCGTGAGGCGCAGTCGGAATATCAGACACTCACTCCGCCGAGTGAGGAAGCGCCTGCTATAGAAGAAACAGCAACCAAGCCAGCCGCGCCTGCGGCCGCAAAAGCCGCGGTTGCGAGTCCTGCCGTTGTCGCCGCAAAACCTGACGCGGCAACACCCGTGCCCTCATCGCCGCCAGAGGCGGTCAAGGCGGAGTCAACGACTTCGGCTACGCCAGCCCCAGCAAAGCCTTCTGTGGCTCCGCAGGCTAAGGTTGCGAAACCTACCGCAGCCGCGGATACGATACCCGCAGCTTCCGCGGCACCGGCCTCGGAACCGCAACCCGAGATTGCCACACCAGCATCGACTCCAGGTACCGAGTCCACCTCACCAGAACCCAAGGCCTGACGGCGAACTCGGTATGGTCACTGCTTTCTTCGCCTACCTCGCGCTCGTCAGCATCGTCTCTGGGATTCTCACTGTTGCCCTCAGAAATCCGGTCCATTGCGGACTTGCACTGTTGACGCTTTTGCTTCATGTCGCAGGCTTCTTTGTTTTGTTGAATTCAGAATTTCTCGCGATGGTCCAGATTATCGTGTATGCCGGCGCCATCCTGGTGCTCTATCTCTTTGTGCTGATGATCCTCAATTTGAAAACAGAGGAACGCGTGTTTCATCAACGCACCGCAATCATCGCATTTGTAACTGCCGGTGTTGCCGGGGTGTTTTTGCTCATGCTGATGAGAAGCCCATTTGCAAGTGTCAGTGGTGCGGTGACCCCGGAGGTCCTTGATTTTGTTGGCCATACAAAAGCGGTGGGGATTACGATCTTCAACGATTTCTTGCTGCAATTTGAGATCATTGCGGTCTTTCTCCTCGGCGCTGTCATCGGAGCGATCGTCTTAGCGAAGAATCCACTTGCCCGACAGCCGGACTCTTCCGACAAACCATGATCCCTCTTTCTTACTACGTGGCAGTGGCCACGATCTTGTTCATCATCGGCCTTGTCGGTGTCCTCGTTCGGCGAAACTTTATCATCGTGTTTATGTCTATCGAGATTATGCTGAACGCCGCCAATATCAATCTCGTGGCGTTTGCGTCCTACTATGGTTCGTTAGATGGACAAATCGCGGCAATCTTCATCATCGCCATCGCTGCCGGAGAAGCGGCCATAGGACTAGCCATCATCATCGTTGTGTTCCGACGCAAAATCGCGACAAACGTGGACCAGTTGAATTTGTTGAAATGGTAGGAATCAGCGTTCAGCAAACAACGTTAAGAGGTTCTTTGGGCTCACGGAAATGCTGACTCTACGACTGAACAGTTTTTTTACCAAAGGCTGATTGCTGAAAGCTGAGCGCTGACAGCTTCTAATGGAATCCATCATCTCCATAAAGCCGGTTCTTGCACTCGCGGTTTCTGCGTTTGCCGCGCTCCTAATTATCTACGCGCGTAAGAATCCAAATCTTCGCGAGTCCTTCTCACTTGGCGCAGGTGTTATCAAGTTTCTGATCGTTGCGTCGATGGTCCCAGCTGTGCTCGCGGGAAATGTCATCGAGTACACCCTGGTCACCATCTATCCTGGAGTGAGCATTAGTTTCAAGGTCGATGCACTTGGCGTCATGTTTGCCGGGACCGCCTCGTTTCTCTGGATTCTCGCTTCGCTGTATTCCATCGGCTATATGCGTGGGGCCAATGAGAAGTCACAAACCAGATTCTATGCGTGTTTTGCGATTGCATTGTCTTCGACAATGGGCGTGGCCTTCGCGTCGAATATCTTCACCCTATTCCTCTTCTACGAGATCCTGAGCATCAGCACCTATCCGTTGGTGATGCATAAGGAAACCAAGGAAGCCTGGGAAGGCGGGAAGATGTACGTCATCTACTTGGTTGGGGCGTCCAAAAGCTTCTTTCTTGCCGCGATGATTCTGACCTACATGCTCACGGGTTCATTGGATTTCATTCGCGGTGGGATGTTTGAAGGCGTGATCCAAACTGGAATGTTTAGTGGTGTGAGTGGATCTACGATGCTCACCGCCATCTATATTCTCTATATCGCGGGAATCGCCAAAGCCGGAATTATGCCACTACATAGCTGGCTGCCCAGCGCGATGGTCGCACCAACGCCGGTCAGCGCCCTGTTGCATGCGGTTGCCGTTGTAAAGGTTGGGGTGTTCTCGGTTCTACGGATTATCTTCGACGTATTCGGTCTCGATCTTATGGAGCAACTCCATCTCGGAATTGGAACCGCAATCGTCGTCTCATTTACGATTCTGTTGGCATCATCCTATGCACTGACGCAGGACAATCTCAAAATTCGACTCGCGTACTCGACGGTGAGCCAATTGTCATACGTGATTCTCGGAGCTGCCCTTCTGACAAAGAGCGGTTTGACCGGTGGGATCATGCACGTCGCGATACACGCATTTTCCAAGATCACGCTATTCTTTTGCGCGGGGGCCATCTACGTAGCATCCCACAAGACACTTATCAGCGAACTCAACGGCATTGCGAAGAAAATGCCCTATACCATGACGGCGTTTACAATCGGAGCCCTAAGTATGATCGGCATTCCGCCTGCCGCCGGTTTTGTGAGCAAGTGGTATCTTCTTCTCGGGACGCTTGAAGCCCAGCAACTGTTTTTGCTGTTTGTACTTGTCACGAGCACCATGCTGAATGCAGCGTATTTTCTTCCAATTATCAATGCCGCATTCTTCAAGGATCTGCCCCCGGGAGAAACGGCAGAACGTCAAGAAGCTCCCTTGCCCGCGGTCATCGCGCTCAGTGTCACCGCG
>JAJDBL010000173.1 GCA_029261375.1 Nitrospirales bacterium | reverse complement strand
TCCACATGCCGTTAGATTGGCTCAAGATTCAAAATTTTAGAATTCTCACGCCCCCTGTTCTTTTCATAATTTACACGGCGCTCCAAAAGCTGCTTCACATCAGCGAAAGACCGCAAGAGTCTCACGGTGGCGTGTCCGCCTTTCATTCGTCAAAAAAGTCCGTATAAAATCGAATGAGGTCGGTAATTGAGACGATTCCCACAATGCCACCTTGTTCGGTGACGACCAAATGGTGAACCCCATGTGATTTCATCATCGTCTGGGCTTCTCTCACCGGCCGGTCAGTTTCAATCGTCAGCATGTTTGCCCGCATGATCGCTCGCACTGGAGTGGTTTCAGCGTTCAGTCCCTTCGCAATACCTTCTCTGGTTAATCGCTTGTCCGAAACAATTCCCACATAGTTCTTTCCATCTTTCACGAGTACCGCGCCGACTCCGTGAGCAGCAAATACTTGGCTGACTTCTTTTAATGTGACATTCACGGTAACTGTTTGCACATCGTCCTGCATGTAGTTTTTGATGGTGGATCTGGCCGTTTGGTCTGCGTCCGGTTGAGTCACGAGCATACCTCCTTCATTCTGGGTAGGTGAGGGTTCAATGAAGGACTAGGACATCTCATTGCAGGGACATGTGTTCTCTCCGTCACGTACTTGAAGACGCGAAAGAGCGGGCAGTCGATTCATGCCTTTTCGATTTCACTTTTCCCCAGATACAGATCACCAATATGATCCACGGATTGCATGAGCGCCGTATCAAAGTCCTCCACAATGTTGTCCTCGCCGATTTTCTTGATCACACTCAACTCGGTCAGCACTCGGTGGACAGGGGTATTCATGCCTTCCAGAATGAGCTTGGTATTTTCTTTTTGCGCTTTGAGGACGAGATCTTCTAGGGCAAATGCTCCAGAGAGGTCGATGATGGGTACACGCGTGAAAGAAATGATGAGCACATCATAATGTAAAAGGCGGTCAGCTTGCCGATAGAGCATGTCGGCGATCCCAAAAAACATGGGACCTTCCGGTTGCAATAGGCTGATGCGTTGTTTGAGGTGAGTAGGAACCTTCTCTGTGAGTTGATGGTGGCTCTCCTCCAGCCCAATCACTTCCGGACTCCACAGTTCACTCATGTCCTTGATAAAGAAGAAGAATCCAATAGCCAGACCGACCCCTACGGCAACGAGCAGGTCGATCCAGACGGTGAGAAAAAACACCGTCCAAAATGTAATCTTCGATTCCGTTGGCATCCGGCGTAACACGGGAAAGACGCGAAAGTCTAAAATATCGTACCCGACCTTGAACAGGATGCCAGCCAACACCGCCATGGGGATATACGACGCGAGAGGCGCCAGCCCCAACACCAACGCCAGAAGCACTGCTCCATGGACGACGGTTGACAATATGGTTTTAGCACCGGATGAGATATTCGCGACACTCCGCATGGTGGCGGTAGCGGTGGTGAGCCCACCGATCAGGCCGGCAGCCATATTCGCCATACCTTGTCCAAAAATTTCCTGATCGCTGTTATGCCGCTCATCAGTCATCTGATCGATCACGACGCAGGTGAGCAGGGAATCATAAACGGCAAGCCCCGCCAGTGCAGCCGCTGGTCCCACCATGGATGCCAGATCATGGGCGAACGGGTTCGGGATGTACAGGGTAGGAAGTCCCGTGGGAACTTCCGGAATATAGTCAATATCCAAGCTCAGCACATTGGCAACCACTGTTCCAACCACCAGTCCAATCAGAGGACTAGGGAGCCACAACGCGGTGGTGATCTTTGGCCACACGACGATGATCCCGAGGGTGAGCAGCCCAATAAAGAGTGCATCCAGATGCGCATTGGCGATAGATGTAGGAATAGCCAGTAACGCCCCTCTGACGGAAGACAGGGTGGGCAGGCCAAGCAAGGGGTTGAGTTCAATAATCATCACAATGGCCCCAATCCCGCACATAAAACCCGATATCACGGCATAGGGGGTAAGATAGATGAACTTCCCGATCCTGAGCATCGCCATGCCCACCATGATGATCCCGCTCAAAAAAACCACGCCAAAGGCAAAATCCAAGTCAGGTTGACCATTTTCCAGCACGTGGGTGTGCATCAAGGTCGCCAACTGGACGGTTTTGGGGCCGGTCGGTCCGCTCACCCCGACATGAGATCCACCAAATAAGCCACCCACAAGTCCACCGGCAATCGCTCCCCATATTCCCGTGATGGCACCAAGGCCTGATGCCACGCCAAACCCTAAGGCCAGCGGCAGAGCGATGAAGGCCACGGTTATTCCGGCCAAGGTATCCTGGGCAATGTTGCTCCCCATGATCCGGATACGTGGCCACGGATTCATATCCTTTAAAAAGTCGGTTATTTTGTTGCCACTAGAATTCATCTATGACGTGTCTCCTCCGTTTCCGACTGTGGATTTCAAGATGTTCTGGCTAGCATCTCCCAGGAAGAACCAAATGATATGAATGTCCACAAACAAGGTCAATGCGTCTTTTAGCCGCTACGTTAGGCCATCTGCGGTTTCTCGTGACAATGTGGCCCTATCGAAATTGACATCGTGGTTTGATGAGAGGGTCACGCTGGACACGTGTGGCGCAGCCAGCAGGAGGATAAATGATGGCTGGCTTCGTGAGAAACGCATGCATGATCCTCGTCGCAACGTCCTAGTGTCATGTCACGCGTGATGTGGCCTAACATCCGGCGATCCCTTCGCGGCGCCATCTCTCCTCGTCACCCCGGCGAAGGTGTTGTATTCCGCCTGATTGTGCAGCATTTCGAGAGGGGCCTTGTACTCAAGACATCGGAGTCGTGTCGCGTTGTATGCGTCGACAAAATTCACAAGAAAGGCGTTCCGTTGCTTGTGATTCACGAATTTATTTCTGCCTCTGTTTGTTCCTGCGGGAGGGTGCGTGCGCAAGGTTTCAGCCAGGCGGCGGTTAAAGCGTTCCACCATCCCATTGGTTTGGGGATGGAACGGCTTGGCCAGTCGGTGTTCGACGTTATGTTCAGCGCACACACGATCAAAGGCATGGCGACTGGACGGCTTGTCATGCGGTTTTTCTTTCATGTCGACCGCAAACCGATCGGTGAATTCGCTGCCGTTATCGGTCAAAATCGTGTGCACTGGATAGCCGAACGCGTCAAAAACCCGGGCCAGGCATCCCGCAATCGTCTGGGCCTCCCGTTTCTCAATGATTTCCACATGGACAAACCGCGTCATCCGTTCTATTGCAACAAACACATAAGACGGGTGGCCTTCAAGCCGCAGGAGATGTTTTAGGTCGATGTGAACAAACCC
>JAJDBL010000172.1 GCA_029261375.1 Nitrospirales bacterium | reverse complement strand
GTTAGGAGGCTGTCATCCGTTCCCTCAGCGTAAATGCGGTCCATCGCGGCATCGTCAGTGACCACCGTGATCACGATATTTGAAGACTCCGTGACCTGACTTGGACTGTCTAGGACGGCACAGGAGAGTTCGCTGGCCAGTGCCTGCGCGGCCTGCGTGTCAATATCGTAGATAGCCGTGAGTTGATATCTGTTGTCTTTGAGGTGCCGAGCCATGTTGGCACCCATACGCCCGACGCCGACGAAGCCAATTCTCGCCTCTTCTTTGTTCATCTCAAGATCAGCGCAGTGTCGGTTTCGGGGGATCAACGCCGAGGATCTTTACGTTGAAGGTCAGGTCTTGCCCAGCAAGGGGGTGATTGAAATCAAGTTTTGCATTGTCGCCGGTCAGGTCCAAGACGCGTACGGGCTGCCCTTCTTGTGTTGTCAATATTGAGCCCACCTTGGCATCCGGAGGAATCTGGTTTTTTTCGACCATCACTATGGCTGTGTCGTTATAGACGCCATAGGCATCAGCCGCGCTTATTTCAATGATCTTGCTTTGTCCAACGTGCAGTCCCACAAGGCGCGTTTCAAGGCTTGGAAGAATCTCATGTTTCCCATGAACGTAGGACAGTGGCTCACCGCCAACGTTCGTATCTGCGACAGACTTGTCGTTGAGGGTGAGCGTATATTCGATCGCGACCACAAGCCCATCGGTGATCTTAAGATCGGAGTCCGCATGGGCCATGGTTGTTGGAAGTTGTACGAGGCACAGAGCAAGTGCCGCTACAATCCAGTGATACCTGATATGTTGCATGGAAGCCTCCTGTCACAAAGATGAAATGCGTTCAACTCAGTTGTCGAACGCTTGCGATACAGGATACACAAAACTCGAAAGAGTTTCAGTATGCGGGCTCTCGAGAGGAGAGTGGAGGGTAAAACGTGTTTCTCGTAGATATCGTCGAGGTATTCGACGCGGGTTGCGTCTGAGAAGGTCTCAGAATGTCTGGGTGTGAGGTCGGGAAGGATGTGCCGGAGTCTGCCTCCCCTAGTGTAGGAGAAGCAGACTCCCGGCGAACAGGCTGAATTAGTCCTGTGGCGTTGCTACGCGCCCTACGTTGCTTGGGCGGTATCCGCCGAATTTGCGCGCTCTCGCTCCGGCATCGACCCCGCCTTGCGGATGGGCTCGTTTCACGAACGGCCCACCGTTTCTCGGTCGTGCATTCCCGCGTGGTCGTGGGGCAGCTGGTGGACGACTTCCGGCAGCACGAGGCACTGAGTGCCCGATAAGTCTTTCAATGGCGCGAAGGTTGTTGGAGTCCTCGTCCGTTACAAAACTTGTGGCCATCCCAACTTTGTTCATACGACCGGTTCGACCAATCCGATGGATATAGTCTTCGGCTGTGTAGGGAAGGTCGAAGTTCACCACGTGAGCGATGTTGTCCACATCAAGACCGCGGGCAGCCACATCCGTGGCCACGAGGACGGTGTATCTGCCTCGCCGAAATCCCTCAAGTGCCGAGCGTCGTTGGGAAAGCCGACGGTCACCGTGGAGAATCGCGACTCGGTGCCCAAGTCTCTCAAGGGCCTCACCTAAGCGGTTGACGCGATGTTTTGTTCGGGCAAAGACCAAGACGGCGTCTTTATTGTCCTTCAGAATGGAAAGGAGCAACGAGGTTTTTTCCGCTTGGGTGGTGTGGTGGAGTTTGTGCGTCACTCCGGCGGCGGGGGTTGCCCGCTTGGAGACCAGCGCCCGAATCGGATTTTTCAGTGACATTCGAGCCAAGTCACCCAAGTTGTCCGGAAGCGTTGCGGAGAAGAGGAGAGTTTGCCTCTCCTCTGGAATTGCGTCGATGATTTGATTCAACTGGTCTGCAAATCCCATATCGAGCATGCGATCTGCTTCGTCGAGGACAACAACCTCAAGTTTGGTAAACAAAATGTTGCCCTGCCACATGTGATCAAGCAATCGACCGGGCGTTGCCACGATAATATCGGGGCGTTGACGCAGTCCGCGCACCTGAGCGAGCATGTCGGCTCCGCCCACAATGGATGTGGCAGAGATGCGACGGGAACGGCCAAGTTTGTCAACCGTTTCCTGAATCTGAAAGACGAGTTCACGCGTCGGAGCGAGGATTAACCCACGGGGATGGCCCCGCTGTCCGTCAGCAAGGCGTTCAATCATCGGAATAACGAATGCGGCTGTTTTGCCGGTCCCGGTTTGCGCACATCCGAGTACGTCGCGGCCTTCGAGCCCAGGCGGAATCGCTTTGACTTGTATAGGCGTTGGCTCTTTAAATCCTGCACGTTGTATGTCACGCATGAGTGGCTCCGAGAGGCCAAAGGATTCGAACGTGACGGGAGCAGGCTCTGAAGGTGAATCTGGAGCAGGAGTTAAAGATGGAGCTGTTGCAGTTGCTGATGTTGGCATATATTGGTTCCTTCTGTGTTACAGGATATTCAAAAAGATCGGTCGAGCAAGGCTGGAGGTGGCGAGGACCCTGAGAGGCGCACTGTTAAGTACGTAGGGGGGTTCAAGCAACGACATTGCCGCTGGGAGACCTTTTCAATATTCTGCTGTGGGATCGATTGACACGATGTCAGAAAACTATACGAAGCAGAATCAGGTGGGAGTCCGTTCCGAGAAGAATCTGATCACGATACGATCAAGAGGTCCGTATCTGTGGTGGATATCACCGCCGTCGGACCCTTCAGCGCTGACAGTATTAGAAACTACAGGAGTTGGATTCTTATGTCAAATAACCGACAGGACAGCGGTAGACGGATCGAGAAGAGGTTAGCCCTCCCGTAACATGTGGATAAAGAGCCCATCCCGCAGTTTGGGTTCGAACCAGGTGCTCTTTGGTGGCATGATTCGATTGGCATCGGCCACGGCTATGAGTTCGTCGACGGTTGTAGGGTATAACCAGAAAGCCACGGACCAGTGTTCGTGATCGACGAGATTTACAAGTTCATCCACACCACGCACCCCGCCGACAAAA
>JAJDBL010000171.1 GCA_029261375.1 Nitrospirales bacterium | reverse complement strand
CCCTGGCCGATGCTGCCGCCGACCGCGCCACGGGCCTCGCACAGCACGAGAAGATGTTGCTGACGACCCGAGCACCATTTACCCAGGTGGATACGGAAATCGCTCGTGTTCAACACACGTTTATCAGGCAATTGCGCGAGCTGAACGCAAACATTGTGAACATACCTCCCACATTAGACGACGTACTGCACCATTGCTTAGCGATTGAGAACAAGGATGGCCAGATTCGTGCCGCGTTGCGTACCTCCCTCGAGGCATGCGGCATTTCCATGTCGTCGGTGGCGATACTCACCGTAGATAAGCATCCAGATCTTTACCAAGGCCTACAGACCTTGGTGCGCCAGAGGTGGGGTGACCGTCCAAGCAACGGCACTCGAACAGATACATGGGGAAACAATCAATCGGACCACCTCAACGCATTGTGTCGTGCGGAACTCGCGAAGCATCAGGCACAGCCATCGTGAAGCGCCGCCACACAGAAACGGCAATGATTACATCGATCCGACAAGCGCGGGAAGCCTCGACCAAAGATTGGGGCCTCTTTACCATGAAGCACTATGAGTGTTGGCGTAGTCAGGCCGGACCTTCCGCAGGCATGATCTGCGTCTATTTTGGCTCATGGCGAATCGCCAGAACAGCAGCCAGAGAACAAGCGGGGACTCACGATGAAGCCACGCCACGTTCGCTGCAACAGCCAAGAGCCTGTCTCAAATGTGATCAACGATTTATCAGCCAGAATCGTGCAAACCGACTGTGCGATCGATGTCGACACGGAAACTCGAAAGGGCAAGGTCTAGCCACCGATGACGCTCACACGGGCTCCTAGAATGAGAAGCCACTGGCGAGATACCAAGCAACACGCCTTTATGGACTCTCTGCTTCACGCTGCGCTGATCCACACACCGATTTAAGGAGAAACATGACACGACCACCCGCCAACACGATCCAAAAGGACATCTGCCGACAGACCACCCCCGGCACACATGTTGTCACTGATGACCCTCCAGGTCATCGAAGCAACGCCTTCGATGAACGTTCGCAACAGTCTATCGATTTCCAAGGCGTGATTACGAACGCCATTGAGATTGAAACCCTCACGAGTCAGACGTTTCGCCTCCTTCAAGGGAACTTTCTTGCTGATCATCCTGATGCCTCACATGTCTTCGCCAGACTTGCCGACGACGAGGCAGACCATGCCTCTGTATTGGTGCGTCAATCGGATGTGATTCGGACGAGACCAGAGGCGTTCACCCAAATGGATCCCTCACTCGGACAGAGACAGCGCAGCTTTATCTGTCAGCTTCGCAAGGGTGTCCAGAGGATTGAGACGAGAGCAATCACGTTGGACGATGCCATACAGCTCTCCTTAGAGATCGAGGAAGGGGACGATCGCATGATCGCTGATCTTCGAGAATCCCTGGGAACGTTCGCGTTTGGCACAATACTGATTGAAGTGCTGTCCATCCACAAACATCCGGAGCACAATTCAGATCTCGTCACCATGGCACGCGAGCGTGGGGTCGGCAAACTCCCAAAACGGGAATGTATCGACGCCACAACAACCGCTCCTCGCGGTCGGGACGACCAATGGCCTAACATCCACAAGGCAATGAACGAAACCAGAAGCCATAAGACGAAGCCTGTGCTAGACGAACCGAGACCCAGCGCTTTTTACCCGCGTAACATGAAAGACATAACCCTATGAGACAACATATCACCGTGATGGAGCGAAGACAGAACATGACGGTGCTCCATGTTGCGACCCTCAACCGACCAATCAGACAGGATTTAGGATACGGTCCTATTGAAACGGTGCTGTATAACATCGACAAAGGACTGCATACATTAGGCCACCGTTCGATCGTTGCCTGTTCAGGCGATTCCCGAGTTGTCGGAGAACACCTCACGACCATCGAAACAAGTTTCAGGGAATACTGCAGCACCGACACACAGGTGAAGCAAGAGACGATGCGCAGACATATGGTCATGTCACTTCAGAGGGCCAAAAAAGGCGACATCGATATTATCCACATGCATGATGCCGACATGGTTGAATTCATGTTTGAGGGACTGTGTCACACCCCGATACCCATTGTGATGACACTCCATGTGCGTGCGGAAGACCATGAGGCATTCACGCGATGGAGCGCATCACTCAGATCTTCGTCCAGCGTGTATTTTGTCCCAATTAGCGAATACCAAAGAACGCAGCATCAGGGATTAGTCAACGCGGGGCAGGTGATTCATCACGGCATTGACGTGGAAGATTATCCGTTCAAACACGATCCCAACACACACGACTATTTATTCTCGATCGGAAGAATCACCGAAGATAAGGGGCAGGATAAAGCGATCGAGGTGGCGAGAAAGACTGGTTCGCGACTCATCATCGCCGGCAACGTCCAGAACAAAGCCACAGACCGGGAGTTCTTTAAGCAACTGGAACCGTCACTCGATCTTGTGATGAACGCAGGAACACCATCTTTCCCTCAAGACTATTATGAACATGTCATGAAACCCATTCTCAACTCGGACAAGCAGATCATCTATATCGGAGAAGTAGATAGTGCGCAGAAGAAGCTGTGGTACCAGCACGCGAAGGCAACCGTGTTTCCGATTCAATGGGGCGAACCGTTTGGACTGGTGCTGATTGAATCCATGGCCTACGGAACTCCCGTGCTGGCGCTTGATAAAGGCTCGGTGCCCGAAATTATTGTTCATGGGAAAACGGGGTTTGTCGTGGATTCAATTGATCAGATGGCTGAGGCGGTGAAAGCGATCCCCCTGATCGATCCGGGTGACTGCCGCCAGCACGTGAAAGACAATTTCTCCATCGCGAGCATGGCCGGAAAATATGCCGATCTGTATCAAGAAATACTGGATAAAAGGACGTTATGCCTAGAGATATCCCAGTAAGTAACGGGGCTTTTCTATTGAATTTTGATTCGGATTATCAGATCCGAGATGTGTATTTCCCGTTTATCGGGCAGGAGAACCATGCCAGCGGGCATCCCTTCCGCTTCGGTGTATGGGCAGATGGACGATATTCCTGGATGGGACCGGAATGGAAAAAAGATTTACGCTATCAAAATGACAGTCTTGTCACGGATGTTTTTCTC
>JAJDBL010000170.1 GCA_029261375.1 Nitrospirales bacterium | reverse complement strand
ACATGTAGCCCGAGGTGCTCGGGCGCGACGGTATTGCTTAACTCAATGGCGTGATCCATATCGCGCGTGACGATAATGATTCCGTGGCGATTCACCGCGCGCGTCGCAATGGTTTTTCTCGATAACTGAGGTAATTGTTTCTCAACCTGCACAGCGACGGCCTTTGCTAACGTTGCGGATGGCGTCAGGAGGGCGACGGTGGCCGCTTCGTCATGCTCAGCTTCACACAACAGGTCGGCGGCGATATACTCGGCCTTGGCATTCGAGTCGGCGATGACAACAATCTCGCTGGGACCAGCGATGCTGTCAATCCCAACATGTCCAAACACTAGCCGTTTCGCTGTTGCAACATACATGTTGCCCGGCCCGACGATCTTGTCTACTTTCGGAATAGTCTTCGTGCCATAAGCCATGGCGCCAATGGCTTGAACACCCCCAATGCCATAGAGCTCATCGACGCCCGCGATGTCCGCTGCGACCAAGAGATGGGGGTTCATCTCTCCCTTGTGGGTTGGGGTGCACATGACCACGCGTTTTACGCCTGCCACTTTAGCGGGAATCGCGTTCATGAGGGCCGAGGATGGATAGGTGGCTTTTCCGCCTGGAACATAGAGGCCTACACTGTCGAGGGGGACGCTAATTCTCCCCAGTTTCACGCCGTCATCTTGGTACATTAAGGTGTTGGGCGTTTGGCGTTCGTGAAAGGCTCTTATCCGTGCAGCGACGTGTCGGAGCGTGTCGCCATCATCTTTCCGAATGTGGTAATACGCGCCCTTGATTTGCTCCTCAGTGATCCGGAACGCCGCAGGCTTCAGAGTTGCACGATCATATTGTAAGGTGTACCGGGCGACGGCCGGATCCCCTGTACGCTGTACCGCCTGTAAGATGCGCTTGACCGCCGTTTCCACCGCTGGGCTTGCCAGTTGTGCGCGGTTGCAGAGCCGTTGAAAGGCAGTTTTGAATCCCCGATCTGAGAAAGAAATCAATTTCATGATTATCCTCGCTGGACCTCGTCTTTGAGGAGGTTGATCAAGTTGAGCACACGCTTGTGTTTGAGTGCAAGGCTTGCCCGGTTCACAATCAATCGTGCACTTGATTCGGCCACTGTTTCTAACGCCACCAATTGGTGAGCCTGTAATGTCTTTCCCGTCGATACAAGGTCTACAATTCGTTCAGCGAGGCCCACAACTGGGGCAAGCTCAATTGAACCGTAGAGCTTGACGACTTCAACAGACTCCCCCTTTCGGCTGAAATACCGCTCTGTAATATTGGGGTATTTTGTTGCAACCCGAAACGATGATCGAACCTCTTGTGCTGGTCCAGCGTTTATCGGTCCAGCCAGGACTACTTTACAAGGGCCAAATTTCAGATCCAAGGGTTCATAGACATCCGAACCCTGTTCCAGCAGAACGTCTTTTCCCGCGATACCCACATCTGCGGATCCGTGTTCCACATACGTCGGGACATCCGTCGGACGGATGATAAGAAAGGTCATATCTCGCTCGTCGTTCTCGAAGATGAGGCTTCGCGAATCCACAGGCTGTGTGGGAACCGAGATCCCCACACGTTTGAGAAGTTCAACAGCAGGAGAAAGCAGCTTGCCTTTAGAAAGCGCGATGGTGAGTGTGTTACGCATTGCGGGCCTTTTTGATACGTCGGATGTTCGCGCCAAGTAGGCTGAGTTTCCTCTCGATGTGTTCGTATCCGCGGTCCACGTGGTAGACGCGGGAGACGGTCGATTCTCCTTCTGCTGCGAGACTTGCGAGAATGAGTGCGGCTCCTCCGCGTAAATCTGAGGCCATCACTGGTGCACCGCTTAGCTTTTGAACACCGGAGATTCGTGCTTCGTTCCGCTTCGTTGTGATATTTGCGCCCATCCGGCGGAGCTCGGGTAGATGTGAGAGGCGGTTCTCAAACACCGTCTCTTTGATGTGACTGACGCCGTCGGCAAACGACAAAAATGCAGACATTTGTGGCTGCAAATCCGTGGGAAAGCCGGGAGATGGACCGGTGGTAATGTCAATTGCTGAGGGGCGCCGCTGCATTCGCACTCGGATACTGTCTTGATTCACGTAGATTTCAGCCCCCGTGTCTCGCAGCGGCGTACAGAGTGTGTCCAGGAGAGCAGGGCATGCCATGCGAACGGTGACATCTCCTCGGGTTGCTGCTCCGGCAATCATGTATGTTCCCGCCTCGATGCGATCAGGCATGATCGTATATTGGTGCTCACCGGCATCCAGCGTGTCAACGCCATCGATGGTGATTTGATTCGATCCGTATCCAAGGATACGAGCCCCGCGTGTCACTAAAAACGCCGCTAAATCAGATACTTCAGGCTCCTGAGCAGCATTTTCAATCACCGTTGTACCTTTGGCCAATACGGCAGCCATCATCAGATTTGCCGTTCCGGTAACCGACGATGGGTCCAAGGTGATTCTCGCGCCTCTGAGGCGTGTCGCTTGCACATGGATATTGCCATGCGCGATGCGAACATCTGCACCGAGCGCACGCAATCCATCAATGTGCAGATTAACCGGTCGACTTCCAATCGCGCAACCTCCTGGAAGAGGGACGGTCGCTTCGCCCCACCGGGCGACGAGGGGGCCAAGAACCAGAATAGACGCGCGCATGGTGCTTACCAGCGCATAGGGCGCCTCTGAGCTCTTGAGCGATTCCGTCCTTATCCACAGACGAGAACCCTCCCATTTGGTCGTCGCGCCGAGGACGCCGAGGAGACGGCACATCGTGGCCACGTCTGCCACCTGAGGAATGTTCTCGAGGATGCACCAGTGGGGGCTAATGAGGGAGGAGACAAGGATGGGAAGTGCTGCATTTTTTGCTCCACCCGCAGAAATTTCCCCATGGAGTGGCGGACCTCCTTGCACCATAAGTCGGTCCATCTACAGCCCATCGCATCCCAAATGGCGCCATCATACCGTATGTAGGGTACGATTAGCCACGGAAAGTACGGCAAGGCGTAGAAAAATCCCGAGATTGTGCTTCGGGTAGGGGGACAGTTATAGCGAGTTGTTGTGGGTCACGCTCGGCCTCTCGAGCGTCCGTTGGGCTATTCCGGCATGTCGGCGGCGGCTAGGGCGTCGAAAAGCTCGTCAAGGTCGCCCTGAATGACGCGGTCCAGACTGTGGAGGGAGAGTCCGATGCGGTGATCTGTGACGCGGTTTTGGGGGAAGTTATAGGTTCGCACCTTCTCACTACGCTCCCCAGCGCCTACTTGTGATCGACGGTTCTGGGCAATGTCTCCGTCTTGTTTGACGCGCTCGATCTCGACCAGTCGAGATCGGAGTACACGCATGGCGGTCGCCTTATTCTTGATCTGGGATCGTTCATCTTGGCAGCTTACCACAAGGCCGGTTGGGATATGGGTCAACCGAACGGCCGAATAGGTCGTATTTACCCCCTGGCCTCCGGGCCCTGATGAACAAAAGGTATCGACGCGAAGGTCCTTCTGGTCGATTTGGACATCCACATCCGCAGCCTCCGGTAACACGGCGACGGTGACGGTTGATGTGTGCAATCGTCCGCTCGCTTCTGTAACAGGAACCCGTTGGACCCGATGGACCCCCCGTTCGAATTTGAAGCGGCTGAAAGCACCCTTCTGTTCAATCACGAATGTGGCTTCCTTGATCCCTCCAAGATCGCTCTGGTTCGTTTCAACGATCTCGCCTTTCCAGCCAAGTTTCTCCGTATAGCGAGCATACATGCGCAGTATCTCTCCAGCGAAGAGCGCTGCCTCAAGCCCGCCAGTTCCTGCCCGAATCTCGACAAATACATTTTTTTCGTCATTAGGGTCTTTAGGTTTGAGTAGTATTGCTGCTTCCCTATCCAGCTGCGTACGCCGCCCTTGGAGTTCCTTGAGTTCCTCATCTGCCATGCGTTTCATCTCAGCATCAAGACCATGACCATCAAGTATTTCAGTCACTTCACTGACCTGACTCATGATGTCGCGATATTTCACGCACAACTCTGCTGCCTCCATCAGTTGCCGACGTTCCTTATTAATCTGTTGAACTTGGTCTTGTTTGGCGAGAATTGATGGATCAGTGAGCAGAAGGTTCAGCTCGTCATAACGCGAAGCCGCAGCTTCAAGGCGACTCAGCAGGAACGCCTCTTTTACTTCAGGCATGACGTGGCTCGAACGGTGAGGAGCTTAGCTAGCTTTCGAAGCGGTGGCAGGAGCTTTGCGCTCGTATTTCTTACGAAACTTCTCGACGCGGCCCTCGGTGTCGATGATCTTCTGCGTGCCGGTGAAGAAAGGATGGCATTGCGAACAGACCTCAACGCGCTGATCTCCACCCGTTGAACGGGTCTGAAAGGAGTTACCGCAAGGGCAGGAGAATGTCACCAACTGATATTCTGGATGAATGCCTTTTTTCATGAGAAACCTTCTTTCGTACAGGTTTAACGATTCATTGATTCGAGAAACTCTTTATTCGTCTTGGTCCCCTGAAGTTTGTCGAGGAGAAACTCAAGGCTTTCGACCGTCCCAAGGGGGTGGAGCACTTTACGCAGTATCCACATTTTATTCAAGCTATCCTTGTCGACGAGCAACTCTTCTTTGCGTGTCCCTGACTGATTGATGTCAATGGAGGGGAAGATGCGCTTGTCGGCTAAGCGTCGATCAAGATGCACTTCCATATTACCGGTCCCTTTAAATTCCTCAAAAATAACATCATCCATGCGACTTCCAGTGTCAACGAGTGAGGTTGCCACGATGGTCACACTCCCGCCTTGCTCAACATTCCGTGCGGCACCAAAGAAGCGTTTGGGTCGCTGTAGTGCGCTTGCGTCGAGTCCGCCTGAGAGCACGCGGCCACTCGATGGGGCAATCGTATTATACGCGCGTGCAAGGCGGGTTAGACTATCGAGCAAGACCACGACGTCTTTTTTGTGTTCGACCAAGCGCTTCGCTTTCTCCAACACCATCTCAGCGACTTGCGTGTGCCGCTGCGCGGGCTCGTCAAATGTCGAACTCACCACTTCTGCATCCACCTGGCGCTGCCAATCGGTGACCTCCTCAGGTCGCTCATCGATGAGGAGCACGATCAGGGTGACATCCGAGTGGTTTTTCAGGATCGCTCGCGCGATGGCCTGAAGTAACATCGTTTTGCCTGTTCGCGGAGCCGCGACGATCAACCCGCGTTGGCCCTTCCCGATTGGGGAGGTCAGGTCAAGCATCCGCATACTATAGTCCTTGGCATCATTTTCTAGCTGGAGTCGTTCCTCTGGATAGAGCGGTGTCAGATTATCAAAGAGAATTTTATCTTTGGCGACATCAGGGTCATCAAAATTTATTTTCTCAACTTTCAATAACGCAAAATATCGTTCGCTTTCTTTTGGGGGTCGAACCTGTCCTGAAATCGTATCTCCAGTTCGGAGGTTGAAGCGACGAATTTGCGAAGGAGAAATGTAGATATCATCAGGCCCGGGAAGATAATTGGAATCCGGAGCACGAAGAAATCCGAAGCCGTCTTGGAGCGTCTCTAAGACCCCTCCACCGAAAATCACCCCGTTCTTCTCCGTCTGGGCTTGTAGGATCGAAAACAAGAGTTCTTGCTTTCGGAGTCCGCCGGCTCCATCAATATGGAGTTCCTTGGCAACCTCATTCAGCTCCTGGATGCTTTTTCGTTTCAGATCGGAAAGATGCATAATTCTCCTTACTCCCCCCCGCGGTTACAGCTGATCATAGGGCGGACTCTTCATCTCATCTGATAAAACGAGACACGCTCTGTGTGTGTTCTGCCGGGAAAGCGTCATGACAATGTTTCTATTGGTACTCGGTCCTCAGGGATCAGACTGGTGTAACCGTCGTGAGAAGGTGTGACGACGAAGTTCGTCTGGAATCTCTGAAGGGGATCGTGTGTGAGGATTTCTCCGGACGAGTAAACAGATCGAACGATCTGATTAGGTTAACTGTGTGCAATCGTATCGAAGGATGTGCTGGCTGTCAATAGGGGTACGTCACGCTTGGAACCGGAATCATTAAAATCATCAGGTATTCGCGGGACATCCGCATCGAGATTTCTGAGGAGTGTTTTAATCGTCTCCAGATTGTGCTCTTTTCCTTGCGCCTGTGATTGTTGTGCCGCTGTCGTGAAAAAGGAGTGGTTCTCTAAGAAACGACATTGCCGTTCATACCAGGCATACAGGGTAGGTGGGAGTCGGTAGCCATGAGGAATGGCTTGTTGATGGGCAATGCGCTCTCTGATCAACCGTTCGCCTGCGATCCAGAAGCTGTCTTCGCCGCCGAGATTATACAAGTCTGCATCACACAATATTTCTTCCAAGAGTTGCTGGGGACGCTGAGGGAACTGCGTGGCTAAAATGAGGCCTTTGACGACTTCAATGTGTCCAGGCGTATACCCGAATGCGGGAAGGGTCTCTTCCGCAATGCGTGCACCAAAAGGTTCGTTGTCCCAGTATTGTTCGACGAATCCGATGTCATGGTAGAGTGCGCCTGTCTGAAGCAACAGGGCTTCCTCTCCGCACACGCCTTGGGCGGCGGCTAACGTCTGTGTATCAGGTACCACATGATCTTTGGTGTGATGAAGCCCGTGGTAAAACAGTTCAGGCGGCAAGTCATGTTCCAAGCGATCCATGACGTAACGTTCGGCTTGCTGGTAGTTTGGCGTGGGCATTGAGTGTGTGTTTACACGAAGTGGCTTCGAGTCGTGGTGGCTATGGCTTGTATGACAGAGCACGGCGTCATCTCCCGCCTTTATCGGTCGACAGTAGGAAAACCTAAATGGCGTAGATTGTTACCGATGCATGATCGAGTTGGACAGGATGACGTCAATCGTGATTCCCTCAACGCTATCGTGCTGATACTGACGCCTAGTCGTGTAAATTAGGAATGCTAGTGGACACGATTCCATCACCCTGGTTCGATCATTCGTTGCAGTTGTAAACGTTTAGAGGCCGGGGGAGGGTTGGCTACCCTTTGCCCGCCTGCTTTTTTCTCAGTGCCGGATAATCATGCAAAAGAGACCGCTTGAAATGACCATCATTCAATGGGGCCTGTATGCACTCCCCTTCCTAGCGCTGGTCGTGGTCGTTGCGCTTCCATACTCGTATGTCACTCCAAAGGCTTTCCTGTTTCGCGGCATCGTGGACGTTCTCGTGGTCATTGGCCTCGTCGGAATGGTCCGTGGCCATCTCTGGCTTGGCAAAGACGTCATTCGAATCCCTGTCATCGCATACGGTGTGTTTACCCTGGCGTTAGCGATGTCCACCCTCGCGAGCGTGGACATCGCGTGGAGTATGTGGGGTGGAATCGAACGTATGCAAGGACTCTTTCACTCCATCCATGTGTTGATGTTTCTCTTGCTGACGGTGCTTGTCTTCACGAAAGAAGAAGATTGGCTGTGGTTCTTTCGCATCACGGTTGGTGTCAGTGTGGCGGTTGCGCTCCACAGCATCTGGCAATGGGCCTTGTCTCCAACGCTGGCGACGCGACAGATCTCGACCATTGGCAACGCCGGCTATGTCGGCGGCTACCTCTTGATACACGTGTTTCTCACAGCGTTTCTTGTCCTCAAAGCGACTGGCCTTGTTCGTGTCCTATACGTGCAAGTCATCGTCGTGGAAATGGTGGCGTTATATCTCAGTGGGACACGTGCCAGCCTGCTCGGTTTTGCTCTTGGCCTCGCCGCGTTTGGCACGTGTGTCGCGATGCGTTCTTCCCATGTCATTGTCAGACGGATGGGGTGGGCAGGGTTGGCCATTGGTGGGACAACCGTGGTCTGGTGGACGATCTGGACGGTAAATCGATGGGATACCGTGAAGACGGCCTCAGGACTCTTCGGACGGCTGACCACCATCTCCGATGCCAATACGGTGTACCGGTTGAGAGCGTGGAAAATCGCCATCAAAGGCGTGCTTGAAAAGCCGGTGTTCGGGTGGGGCCCAAACAACTATGGTGTCGTATTTAACACCTTTTTCGAACCGGTAATCCCTCCTGGAGATGATTGGTTTGATCGAGCACACAACGTGATTCTCGATCTTGGCGTGACCTCCGGGACCATCGGGGTTCTTGCATTTCTCGGACTTATCGGTACGGTCGCTTGGGCCTGTGTCCGCCAGGCCGTGGCAGAGGACCGGTCCAAAGATGTCCGCCACATTGCCGTATTGGCCTTGTTTGGACTGGTGGTTGGTTACACGGTGCATCTTTGTTTCTCGTTTCCGGTTTTGGTGACCACCATTCCCTTTGTCGCGGTCGTGGGGTACGCCAACTTTCTTTGGGGGCCTCCATCAGTACATCGTCTTTCCACGGCGAGCTCGCCTGCGATCAAAATCTCTGCCGCATTGCTCGCGTGCATAGTTGTCTTTGCTCTCATTCGGTGGACTCTGATTCCTGTCAATGATCTCAGGCAGTACAAGGCGGCAGTTCCCCCGGTGGCAACCGTGCGTGGCTTCGGCACAGCCGATCGAATACGACAAGTGCTGGAGCATCCGATCTTCGACCGGAAGGAGCTACGTCATCACCTAGGAAACTATGCGAAAGATGTGTACAGAAGTACGGAACTTGCGCCTTCGTTTCAGCGGGAACTGCTGGAGGTGGCCGCAGCCCAACTCAGAGAGCAGATCGTAGGTGATCCGCATGACCTACGTGCGGTATGGTCGTTAGGCGCGGTGTTGTATGACCTTGCTCTGATTGATCGCGCAATGGTGGGCGAAGCCATCGAGGTCTATCGTACTGCCGTCGCGATCGGGCACATGCGACCAAAAATTTATCTTGGGTTGGCAGGGGTTCTCGCGGTGGATCAGAACATCGATGAGGCGGAGGGGCACCTTCGGGAGGCGGTATTGCTTTCGCCGACGTGGATTGAGCCGCGTATTCAGCTGATGATGATTCTCATCGCGACGCGCCAAGAGTCTCAATTGCAGGCAGAGCGGCGACAAGTGGAAGCGCTCATGCGTGAGCAACGTCCTGAGGGGCAGTATCTAGACGACGAATTAGGAAGAATTGCTGCATCGTATCGTTATATTGGTGATATGCAGATGGCGGATGATGTCATCAAGAAATGGGCTTCACCTTGATACGAACAAGGAGGACGACGATGCTGGAATGGAACCGTGATTGATGGGGCACGTGATGCTCTTGAGCCCCCTCTCCACTCGTGACTCCTTATTCCACCGAGATGAGCTGTGCTTTCGGAAATATGGCGATGGATCGTAATTTCTGAAGAGTGGCTACCATCTCAGCGTGGCTCGAAAAATCAGAGACAAAGACGGCATACCGGGTGGTAGCGCTGGATGTGCCTAACGTGCCGAGAGTCCCGAGGTAGCCGTTCGCGGCTAGTGTGGTAATCAGTTGCTGTGCCTCTTCTACGGACGCCGAGGAGTACATCTTCAGCGCGATAAAATATGGGGTCATCTGTGCAACCGCGTTCGGTGCCAGTTGAGAATCACCGGTTGGCGCGAGGACTGCAGCCACTGATGTGGCGGCGTTAGTCGAGATAAGCTGTGCCCTAGGAAACGCGTTGGTGGATTGCAAAGTCGCAAGGCTATTGACCATCTCTTCTTGACTCGAAAAGCCAGACACAAAGACGGTATAGCGAGTTGTGGACGTGGAGCTGTCGAGTGTGCCTAGATGAGCTGTATAGCCCTGGGATATGAGCGTACGGATGAGTTCTTGAGCCCGCCCGATTGATGCTTTGGGGAACGTGTCCATTGCCATGAAATATGGTGTCATAGGTGTGATCGTGTTTTCCTCAGGCTGGAGACCTACGGTTGGGGCAAGGCTATCGAGGTCTGGTGAGGAGGCACTCGTGCTGACGGCTGGAACAGAGGGTTTTTTCAACGTCTGTTCCAGCGCAATCGAAGGAGTCGTCGGCTCGACAAGCTGTGGTGTTTCAGGTGTCGTGCTGCTTGACAGAGGCGTTAGATTCTCTATCACTGACTCGTCCACTGGCGCCATGAGTTGCGTCAACGGACCATGAAGCATGAAGTCGGCCGCGATTGCGGCACCGATGAGGAGTATTCCCAATATGGTGGCCATGATGCGTGGGGATGTCGACGGTGTTGGGGCAACCGAACGGCCGGCTCCTTCGAGGCCTTTGATGCCTCGTGTCACCATCTGACGCGTGATCGTCATCGCTTGTTCTTCGAAGCCGACGGACAGGGCACGATCGCTCGCGAGGTTGATGAGACGCGGAAGTCCTCGTGAATACGCGAAAATTGCAGCGAGCGCGTCGGGTGTGAACATGATCTGAGTCGTTGTGCCCGCAATCTTGAGACGATGATTCACATAGCCTGCGACTTCATGCTGGTTGAGTGACATCAACGCATAGCGTACCGAAATACGCTGATTGAGCTGCTCAAGGTCCGGGCTGGAGAGTTTCTTCAGCAATTCCTCTTGGCCCACGAGAATGACCTGAAGCAGTTTCGACCTTTCCGTTTCGATATTCGACAAGAGGCGGATGCGCTCGAGGTTTGTAGAGGACAAGTTTTGTGCTTCATCGATGATCAAGACGCCGCGCTCACCTCGAGAGGCGAGATCGAGTAGGTGCTGATTGATCAGGTCGTGGCAGTCTTTGATCGTTCGCGACGTCGTAGTTTCTGACTTTTGAGGGATCGCTCCCCATTCCTCCAAAATGGTTTCTAACAGTTCTAGCTCAGACACCAGCGGGTTCACAATAAATGCCGCCTGCATCATGCCTGGAATTTGTTCCAGAAGTGCGCGGCAGGTGATCGTCTTGCCGACCCCAACTTCTCCGACTATCACAATGAACCCTTCGCCTTCAGTTAACCCATATCGAAGGTGATTGAGGGCGTCGCGATGTGATCGAGAGAGATAGAGATACCGAGGATCCGGCGTCAGCATGAAGGGCTTTTCTTCAAAGCCATAAAACGATTCGTACATAGGGGTATTTTCCTTATGTGCTACGCAGTGGCGAATGTAAGCCATAAGTCATGTGCGTGACAGGACCCGTCGCTCTCGCGTGTTCTGATCGTCAATATCAAGAGCATGGCAAATTAGGTGTTCCCGTTTTTCAGATAGTGATGAGCGAAGGTGGTCGAGGCTCCGGAACGCTCGTATTATTGCTAAGTGGCCGCATTTTGTCGATAAGTCGTTGTGTGGTGCGAACTTACGACGATTGTCCGTCATAGAGGGAGAGATACTGTGTGACCGACTGGCTCCAGTCAAAGCGTGTTTGCATTGCCTGCCGTTGCATCTGTCTCCACTGGCGACGTTCGTGACGGTGGCAGCGGAGCGCAGCATCCAATGTATCGAGGAGAGCCTGTCGTGTTTGCGCCCGTGTCTTTCCGTGGAAGACGAAGCCGGTTTTTCTATCCTGGACCGTATCTCGGAGTCCGCCGATTCCATGAACCAATGGAAGGCATCCATAACGCATGCTGATCAGTTGGCTGATCCCGCAAGGTTCAAAATCAGATGGCATCAGGAAAAGATCACCTCCCGCATACAGGCGTTGGGCAAGTGTGCGTTCAAAGGCGCAGATAAAGAGTCCGTTAGAATGACCGTTGACGATGTGGTGAAGCTCAGCCTCCCGTTCTCCTGTCGCGAGAATGACCAACGAAACCTCTCTCGCGAGAATGTGGGCCAGAGTTGATTTTCGGTTATGCATCTCCAAAAGCATCTTCACCTTTTGATCTGCCGCGCGCGTCACCATGACCAACAGCGGACGTGTCTTCCATGCCGAGTGCTCCACGGAAGACAGCTTCGTGAGGAGAGTGTTCGCGTTCCAGGCCGGAATGGTGTTGGTGTGAGCGAGTTCGGTGATCATACGTGGGAGCTGAGCAACCACCGCATGTTTGTGTTGCATCCGTTGTGCTGACCATCGTGGCAGCGTGGCGTCAAAAGGGGGGGTGAGTCGTGCTGGTGTATGAATCGTGTAATCCAGTCCGTTCAGGATCCCATGAAAACGCTGCTCCTGTTTGCGAGCGTTGATCATGTCTTCGAGGCCTCTGCCTCCGAGAAAGTTCAGTTTAGGGTTGTCAGCGCGCGTGAGTTCCCCAGCGTACGTGGGGCTGACCGTATTCACCTGATCGGCAAGGTGGATGGCGGCTCGCATCGGATTAAACCAGTGTGTGGGAGGGTCCGGATGCCGAAGATCGTGGATCACGTTTGTGGAACGTAGCGTCTGATACAGATCCGGAAACCAATCCGAAAAGCTAAACCATGGGCGCTGGATTCGTGAGGTAAATGGGCGAATTCCCTGGTATTCGAGATTGTGGACAGTAAACAGCGTGTGGAGGCGCCCCGCAAGCTCGCGGTAGCGCGGATCGTATTTGAGCAAGGTAAACAGCACGCCGGTATGCCAATCATGGCAATGCAACGTATTGATGGAGTCAAGCGGCATGTAGTCCTGAAGTAAGCCCAAGACCGCTGAGGAGAAAAATGCGAATCGTCTTCCATCATCCTCGAATGGATGGTGTTGGCTGTGGATATAGACTGTTTTAAATTCGCCATCGAAGAACTCGGGTTTCCGAAGTAAATAGATCGTCACCCCATCCAATGTGCCGCGAAACCACTCGGCCTTCCAAGCTTTCCCGCCGAACCGAACCGTGAACTGTCCGATGGAAACGGCGCGTTTCGTAACAATGCCGTAGTAGGGAATGGCGATACTCACGCGGACACCCCGTTGACGGATCGCCTTCGACAACTCACGCACCACGTCGCCTAGACCGCCAGCAGTCGCGATATCGCGGCACTCTGCCGCGACCATGAGCACATGGGGTTTGCGTGTTTGCGATCGAGTATGCACTTTGCTACCTCTCGTCAACTTGATTTGCTCCGTAGCGTGCTATGGAGTTTTCTTAATAGCACCCTCTTCCCTGGTGGGAGAGGGGCGGGTGAGCGGGAACCAAAACTCCACTCCACGATTTCCGCTGCGTGTTGCGGGAATGATAATGTTTTTAATTTCTGGTTTCTTCTGTAAGGAGCGTCTGATGCCCGTTTTTACCACATCTGTAGCATTTTCGACTAAAGGAGAGCGAGATACCAAGAATTTGACGCATGCAGTGGCCAATGCCGTGGAGGAGAGCGGACTCTACAACGGAATCGCCACGGTGTTTGTTCCCGGTTCAACTGCAGGGATCACGACGATAGAATTCGAGCCAGGCGCCGTCGAGGACCTGTCCGCAGCGTTTGAACGAATCGCGCCCAGGGATAGCGACTATGCACACAACGAACGCTGGGGAGACATGAATGGGTTCAGTCATGTCAGAGCCGCGATGCTCGGCCCCTCGGTGACGATTCCGTTTGCAGAAGGGCGGTTAATGCTGGGAACGTGGCAACAGATTGTACTGGTAGACTTCGACAATCGACCACGCAATCGCGAAGTCTTCGTCCAGGTGATGGGGGAGTAGGCTGCAGAGTTTGAATCAGGCCACGTCGTGTATTGGTCGACACAGAAAGCCGGAAGTGCTTTTTCCTTGGTGAGCATCACGCAAGGTGCGGTAACGTGATCTGTCAGACGTGTCGGCGTTCTACGCTTTGACTTGCCATGTGAGTCACAGGGGGCCGCAAAAGACGATGACAGCCGTGTTCGTACGCGTGTACGAAAGATCCTAGGGCATTCTGTTCAATCTCGCCGGCGATCGTGTTCATCTCACCGTCATAGATACCAACGATCGCTTGGATATTCCCCGCCTCAAGCGTTTTTTCACCATACCGTTTGGTGACAGCAGACTCACTTTCCTATTCGTCTTCCTGAACTTCTGGTAGGTCGCGACGAGTAACCCTAGTGACATACTATCCATAAAGGTGACCTTTTCTAGATTGAATACGAAGTGTTGGCAGGTTGCAGAATAGGTAGCTCTGTCGATCGCTTCCGTAATTTCTTTCCGCGACCCGAAAGCGACCCTGACAATCCAGAGTGTGATGTTCTCTCCGCGATTGCTATCCACAATATGCATCTTCACCTCCGTATGGTGTGTTAGTCACAGCAGTTGTTATCGCTGATATAGACGGGGGGCTAACTAGCCATTTTGAGTCAATGTATTGGCTGCACAACCAATGGGTGGTCCATACGACTCTGATCAACGTGTATCCCAGTCCTCACGACGCCTCGATATGGCCCTAGAACGCAGTATTATGTGTGAATTGTGACGGTGCGCTCCACTCCTACGCGTTCCGTAACGTTGTCCAGTCACATCGTCGGTAATCACTAAAACCACCTCGCCAATCATTTCTCTCCACCCCGTCGTTTACATGTGTCGTAGCGCGCGATTTCATGTCATTGCACCTCGAAATAGAGCGTTAAGCAACATTCTATCCGCGATGACGCCTCAAGTTCTTCCCAGGACAACCGATAAAAACCGTGTATGGCAGGGAAGCTTCCAAAACAACCGTGCTTTCAAGGAAAGGTCCTAGAATGACCGATTCACTCATCACTGCTGCCGAAGTAGCAAAGATTTTGAACTTGAATACGGAAACAGTCTATCGACTGGTCGCTCAAGAAGGGTTGCCTGCTTCCAAGATTGGTGGTCAGTGGCGCTTTCAGACCTCAAGAGTGTTGGCGTGGGTGGACGAGCAAGTGCCTGAGAGTAGCTCGATGTGCAAGGCGGAAAATGGCTCAGGAGCAAAAACGAGGGGGAAGTGATGCGAGAATTCACAAACAGTTGTGATGTTCGAAATCGGAATCTGATCTGGGCGATCCTCATCTTTGTTGTTGGGGGCGTCGTTGGATTTGCGCGTCCTAGCCAGGGTGAGGACATAGAACGAATTCAGGCATTAGAAGGGGAGGTACAGGCGCTCAGAGAGCAGATTGATCGTGTGTTCACTCCACAGATCCCAGATGAGACCACGCCACCAAAACTACAGATCCGCGGGTTCGGAAACCTAGACTATCAATTTGATACATCAACAGACGAGACGACAAATAACTTTGCCAACGGTGGCGTCGATCTTTTCATCACCTCGCAAATATCTCGAAAACTCAGCTTCCTGAATGAAACAGTCTTTGAATTTGGAGAGGGTGGCGAGAATATCCTCGATATCGAGCGGGTGTTATTAAAGTATGAACACGCCGATGGTTGAATCTCTGGGGAGGGCGGGGACACACCGCGCTCGGATACTGGAACCAGCGATTTCACCATGGCACCTTTTTACAGACTACGATTGAGCGACCCACGCTATTTTCGTTCGAAGATGATGGGGGCATTCTTCCGATTCACTTTGTAGGCATTCAAGCCACGGGAAATATCGATCTTCCCATCGGAATGATTTCCTATATTGCCAATGTGGCCAACGGACGGGGAGCAATCACCGATGAGGTACAGCTGATCGAGGATCTGAATAACTCGAAACAAGTTGGAGGGATGGTGACGTTTGCACCCTATGCCCTGGAAGGGTGGAACATTGGAGGTAACGTCCTGCGGGATTCGATTCCGGACGATCCAGGGGCTCGCCCGAGTATTGACGAAACGATTTATGGCGCGCATCTCTACTACGTCACCCATCCGTTCGAATTTATTTGGGAACAACAGTTCATCGATCATGGCGACTCCGATCATGTCGGCGGCTATGTTCAGCTTGCCTATGCATTTGAACGCCTCAAACCCTACTACCGTCTGGACTACCTCAGCATTGAAGAGGGAGACCCTTTCTTTGTTGCATCTGAAGAAGCTGATGCGGGAACGATTGAAGATCTACTCCAACACACCGTAGGACTCAACTACAGTTTCACGACATGGTCGAACATCAAGTTTGAATATCGGTATGTGGACGCGACTTCGACCAATGGCAACGAACTCGGCGTTCAGATTTCGTTCGCATTCTAATTATTGATGACGTTCAACGATCAGAGACGATGATCACCAAGGAGACAGTCATGAAGAACATCGTGTTCATGCTTTGCCTGGTCATTATTCTGACCGGACTGAGTCCCATCGGTATGGCGAATTCCGTTTACGCTGGGAATGTTCAGGTGCTGGTGCATAAGGACAACGCAGTATCCACGATGACGCGTCGAGATCTTCGACGCCTGTTTCAAGTCAATAAGAAGCAGTGGGATGACGGAGACCAGGTGATTCTGCTCTTGCCTCCCGCGGACAGTGAGGCCATGGCATTTCTCGTGAAGAATGTCTTCAAAGTAAAAAATGTGAGTGCAGTGAGCATGTTTTATCTTAAAGCCGCGTTTCAACAGAAGTTGACCCGTGCTCCCGCAGCGACCTTGAGTACTGAAGACGCCGTGCGAAAGATTGCGGCACTCCGTGGAGCTGTGACGCTGGTTGATGCGGGTACCGTGCAAACCCCAGCTGGAGTTCGACTAGTTTCTATCGAATAGTGGTGTCCGTACCGTCGTATCGGTATGAATGATCTTGATCATCGAAAGACAGGGGCGTGGGCAGAGTTGGTGTTTGGGGTCTGAGAGCACGGATGCTGTCACCCCTCTCTTTCAAAACGTGAGGCAGCGTGAGAAACAAGATTTTGATCATGATGTTGATCGCCCTCACAACGATCGTGGTATCGATCACCGCGGTCCAGTTCGTCTTGCAGCAGCAGTCAACGCAACGCTTCTTCTCACAACAACATAAAACATTAGTCACGTTTACGCGTAATACCGTGGAATTAGGATTGTCTACGGGCCGAATCAATAGCGTGGCCACCACCATGCGGGAATTGACTGATTACCCAATATTTGTTGGGGCCATCCTGTTCGATACTGAGATGAATTCTCTCATTCAGGAACCAGCGGAGTTTCGAATTCCCGCACATGTTATGAAAGACCTTTCCGGGCACACTGGAAAGGTCTCTGATGGTGATGTTTCCTATGAAGTTGGAGTCTTGAGGGACGAAGAAGGGAGCAATATTGGTCGTGTCGTCCTCGTGTTTACGATTGCTCCCCTAAAGGCGGCTGCGACACAAGCCACGGTGTTTGCCTTTTGTGTTGGGGTCATCGTTCTTCTCCCTGCCTTCGGATTCGTTGCCATGCGAACCACGAAGATGATTCAACCTCTCGGTGACATTGTCACGAATATCAAAGGCATCATGTTGGGGGACATGAATCAGCGCATCCAGATTACCTCACGCGATGAGGTCGGAACGCTCGCTGAAGAATTTCGAAAACTGATCAAACATATGCGCGTCATTGTTGGTGCGGCAGAGCGACTTAGCAAGGGGGATAGTAGTGTTCATGTTCCTGTTCGATCAGAGCAGGATATTCTTTCCCTCTCCTTCAATCAGATGGCCCAGAATCTCACGCAGCATCGGATCACGCTGGAAGAGCAAGTGGTGCTTCGAACGGCTGAACTGAATTCAGCCAAGGAATCCGCTGAATCCGCGAATCGAACGAAGAGTACGTTTCTTGCCAACATGAGTCACGAATTGCGAACACCGCTTAATGCCATCATCGGCTACAGCGAAATGTTGGCCGAGGACTTAGGCTGTGAAGCGAGAGAGGAGGCCATCGCCGATCTGTATCGCATTCGATCAGCAGGCAAGCATCTTCTGCGATTGATCAGCGAGATCTTAGACCTCTCCAAGATTGAAGCTGGAAAGATGGAACTTGCTCCCGAACAGTTCGATATCGGTGAGGTCATCTGGGAGACCGTCTCAACCGTCACGTCCCTCGCATCGCGGCGGGACAATACAATTCACGTATCGTCTGAAGACGGTCTGGGTTCGATCATCGCAGACCCGACCAGAGTGCGGCAGATCCTGCTCAACTTGCTGAGCAATGCATGCAAATTCAGTGAGAAGGATACCATCGTGGTGACCGCCTCACGCGGGCGAGAGCAGGGAGTGCCAGTGATTATCATCTCTGTCGCGGATCACGGGATAGGGATGACGCCCGAGCAACTAGGGAGATTGTTTCAGCCCTTTACCCAAGCCGAT
>JAJDBL010000169.1 GCA_029261375.1 Nitrospirales bacterium | reverse complement strand
AGATGTGGTCGTGATTCTGGCATCAAACCGTCCCGATCTCATTGATCCGGCTGTCTTGCGTCCTGGCCGTATTGATCGAAAAATTAAAGTTGGCAGACCCGATCGTGAAGAGGCTGCCAATATCGCCAGGATTTATCTGACACTGAACCTGCCGTATGATCGTGATGAGCTCAGCGCGCATAACAATGATGCCGCGTTAGTACGAGACGCCTTGATCGAAGAAGTGGTGACCCAGTTGTTTCGTCGCGACGACGATACGCGGGTCCTCTCCATACGGTTACGAAACGGAAAGCGTGAAACGCTCTATCGAAATGACGTGTTGAGCGGGGCGATTTTGGCGTCCATTGTTCGTCGGGTCAAAGAACGCGCGATTGAACGGACGATTCAGGATGCCGAGGCGGGAATCACGCGTGATGACATTGCAATCGCTATTGAAAATGAATATGCAGAAGGGGGGATTCTCCCTCCAGACGACTCAGCGGAAGAATGGCTCAAGCTTCTTGACCATCATCCTGATCAGGTTGTCAGCGTGTCCCCACTCGGGAAGAGCGGAAGCAACCGTGAACTCCCGATACGTAATATCATTTAGGGGTTCTATCGTAACCCTTGCATCTACCTTCAGCCTAGACAGTCTGGACACCTGAGCATTTTCTCCTAATCCGATCATGCCCACACCTCACCTATTTGGAATTGAAACTGAGTATGGCATTACTCGCGAGGGGATGCCTGATCTCGATCCTGTTGTCGAATCCATGGAGCTGGTGAGAGCCTACTTGACTCAACCCTTTGAACAATCATGGGATTATTCGGGAGAAGATCCGCATGAGGATCAGCGGGGGTTTCGGGTCTCGAGTCTTCAGCAGGATCGTGAAGAGGATCAGTTCGCGGAGTTGGACTCCCATCGACCATTTTCATTTCGCGAGATGAAGAGTGACCTCGTGCTGACAAACGGGGCTCGATTCTACAATGACCACACGCATCCAGAGTACTCGACGCCCGAATGCCGTTCGTTGGTTGATCTCGTTGCACACGACCGCGCTGGCGAGCGAATCATCTTTCGTGCCGCACAGAAACGGAATCAGGCACTCCAGTCGTATCCTGTGAAGCTCTATAAGAACAACACGGATTTCCACGGACATTCCTATGGCTGTCACGATAATTACCTCATGTCTCGAGACACTCCATTTGAGGACTTGGCGAGTGGCTTAATTCCCTTTCTGGTGACCCGGCAGGTTTTCGCTGGAGCTGGAAAGGTCGGTGTCGAGGCGCAAGAGCGTGACTATGTGAGCGGAGTGTTTCAGATGTCTCAGCGCGCGGATTTTATGGAGACACAGTGTAGCGTTGATACGATGCATGATCGGCCTATCTTGAATACGCGTGATGAGCCCCATGCCAATCGTGAAAAGTATCGTCGGCTTCATCTGATCTTAGGCGATGCCAATATGTGTGAATATGCTACTGCGCTCAAGGTGGGAACCACGCGCGTAGTTTTGGAGATGATTGAACGTGGAATATGCCCGAGCGTTGATTTGGCGGATCCTGTTTCAGCGATTAAAGCCGTCTCGTTGGATCTCACATTAACGGCAGTGCTTCCCTGTACCTCGGGGACGGACCTGTCAGCCCTCGATATCCAGCGACGCTACGTCGACGCTGCGGCCAAAGCACTAATAGGCACCGATGCAGAAACTGACTGGGTGTTGACTGAATGGCAGGATGTTCTTGATCAACTTGCGGGTGATCGCAGTGCGTTGGTTGGCTCAGTGGATTGGGTGACAAAGCAATGGTTGCTGGAAACCTTCATGGAATCGGAACATCTCGAATGGAGTGACCCCTGGCTGGCCAGTCTCGATCTCGAGTACCATAATATCGATCCTAACGCCGGGCTGTTTCTGTCGCTGGAAGCGGCAGGCAATACGCGACGTCTTTGTGAAGACAGCGAGATTGAATCCGCCATTCATGCAGGGCCGTCTGATACGCGCGGGGGTATTCGCGGCCTGTGCGTCTCACGCTTTCGAGACCGGATCCATTCGGTACAATGGGAACGAGTTTTGTTTAAAGACGGGCTCATTAAGCCTAAGACATTGGAGATGGGTGATCTGTTTGATCCAGATCAGGTAGGCGTACTTCGCGAAGTGTTGGAACAAGCGTCGAGCCCATCAGCAGTGTGGGATAAATAAGGCGGTTCGGCTGTAGGTTAACATGAAGTGTTTACCTCCTTATTCTCATGTAGCCTTCAACCTTCAGCCTATATACCTGAGCAAAAGGAGACGGAGAAATGCTGGATAGTAACGGAGTAGATGAACCTTTTGCTCATTTTGAGCGTCGTGAACGACCAATTGATCCTGGGCCTCGTCCTCCTGCCCCGAAGGAAGACAGTGGCGGGCCAAAGCGTCCTGATGCGGGATCGCCCAATAAGGATGACATGTTGAAGCGTATGCGAAAGGTCGATCCCAAGCAGGCGGAACGTTATCGCCAGAGGACCGGAGAATAAGGTGATGACTCGGCAGGGAGACTTCGTGCAGTTGTTGAAAGAGCAAGGGTATCAATTGGGTGGCCCCTATCGTGAGGGAGCGGTTTCAGTCAGCACGATGTTGCCTACACTCACCGACGGAACGACCGTGTTCGCGATGAAGTACAATGCGGGCGTGATTGTCGCAGGCGATCGTCGCGCGACTGCCGGAAATATGGTGATGTACGATCGCACGGACAAGGTACTTGAACTTGATCGCTTTAGTGTCATGGCCATTGCCGGAGTTCCCGCCACCGCCTTTGAGATGGCGAGAATTCTAGAACATTCCTTTAAATACTATCGACGCAGTCAGTTGCAAGATTTGTCATTTGAGGGAAAGCTTCGTGCGCTCACCAAGCTCTTGAAAGAGAATGTTCCCGCAGCGCTTGCTGGGACGGGAGCGGTGGTTCCGGTGTTTGCCGGCTACGATCAACAAAGGGAAACGACAAAGATTTTCTTCTACGACATTCTTGGGGCAGAATTCGAGGGCGTCGACCATGCAATGTCGGGTTCGGGGTCACCCACAATTCGTGGGATTCTGCACTATGTGAACCGATGGGGCGAAAAACCTCTGCATCAATACTCTGAGGAAGAAGCGGTCACGCTGGTGTTGCGGCTGCTGACGAGCGCCGCCGAATTTGATTCGGCAACGGGCGGAGTTGACCGCGAGGCAGATCTCTACCCTGTGGTCAAACGGATTACGAAAGATGGGATTCATACGATTCCTCAGGCTGACCTGAAAGTCGCCTTTGAAGCGACGGTGCTTCACCATGTATGAAGAACCCTACCGTTGGGTTGAGGCGATTGATAATCGCCGACAATACCTGCAGGATCAGCTAAAGCAGGGGAGTCCGGTTGTTGCGCTTTCGTACCCCGATGGGATCATCATTCTCACCGTCAACCGTGGCACGCCAAAGTTATATGAAATTTATGATCGTATCGCATTGGCTGGAATGGGACATCCTGCTGACCTTGAAAAGCTGCGGTTTCAAATCCTAGATCTCGCGCACGTTGAGGGGTTTCAGCGATCACCCTCAGACGTCACCGGACCGCGCCTCGTGAAATATGGTGTGGCCCCCGTTATCAAAGACGCATTTGAGGAAATATTTAAGGCGCCCTATATCAGCAAGATTCTCATTGCCGAATTGGGCGAGAAGCAGAGTCACGATAAATTCGTACGGCTTGATTATGATGGAAGCTTTGAAGAAACAACCAGCATTGCCGTCGTTGGAGCCACGACAGATGTGCAATCGCATATGCTGGCGTATCTCAAGACAGCGCCTGTAGAGGTAGGGGAGTCGCTGGACTCCGTATTCCACACGGCACTATTCATGTGGGCAGTGGGCTCACTGCATCAGAATCCGCTCGATAGCTCCCGGGACGAGTCCTCAAGTTCTGATGATCCCCCCGCCTCGAATAAGTTTCCCGATGAGCAAACGATCGAGCAG
>JAJDBL010000168.1 GCA_029261375.1 Nitrospirales bacterium | reverse complement strand
CTTCCACTCATTACGCTCGATCCTCGTCTCGAGCAGAAGATTACCGAATCAGTGCAATTAACTGCCCAAGGAGCATTTTTAGCTATGGAGCCTAACATGGCACGACAATTGCTTGTTTTATTACGACAGGCGGTTGAACGTGCAGCCGGCCGGGGATACCAACCGGTGCTCATGGTGTCTGCAGCACTGCGCGGGCATCTAAGGAAATTTGTGGAGCAGACGTTAGCATCGCTGGCGGTGGTCTCGCCACAAGAGATTGCGCCGCAGACACGTCTTCAGGGATTGGAAACGATCGCGATTCCTGAGGGATCGTAGGAGAAGTCGTATGACGACCTCATGGATTTCTTGGGAAGGAGCGCTCAGATGACAGGGGATGGTGAACCATGTTTGCTGATTCACGAGTACCGACCTTTCACGACGGCGGCGCCATGAAGATTAAGCGTTATCAAGCACTGACGATGCATGAAGCTCTTCGGTCGGTGAAGGAAGATCTTGGACCTGATGCCGTCATTCTCTCCTCTCAACAGATCAAGAATGCGGGAGGGGTGTTTGGCATGTTTGATCGTCCTATGGTTGAGATCACCGCGGCGATTGACCCTGGGCCGGCGACCGATGATTCGCCTGAACAGGCCGCGACGTTTAAGAAGGAGTTGCACGCAGCGTCGGTGTTCGCACCTCTCCAACAGGATCTCGCCCTGATACGAGAGGAAATACAATCGCTGCGCCGGGCGACGGCTGGGCGACTTGCAACGGCTCGAAGCCATCCAGAGGGAGAAGGTGGCGTGCCCGCCACACCTTGGAAAGAAATCCGTGAGGAAATTTACGAACTCAGAAATATGGTGCGTACGTTGACGAACGGTTCCGCGCAGGCCAACGCACAAGACGAACCGCGTACACAGGAAGACATGCTGCCACCGCTTCTGGCGCAGGAATATCAGCGGCTTTCGCTTCGGGGTGTGGATCCTCAGGTGGTGAAGAAGGTCATGACGTTCATGACTGAGAAGTTATCATCTGAACAGTTGGCGCAGCCGACCCTCGTGCAGTCATATCTTGATGATCTCCTGGCATGTACGGTCCAGGTTGCTGGTCCACTCTTGGATCGACCAGGCCTCCAGAAGGTGGTGTTGTTCGTGGGAGCCACGGGGGTAGGAAAGACCACCACCCTGGCAAAACTTGCCGCGCACTATAGAGAAAAAACGGACTGTCATATCGCGGTGGCAACACTCGATACTCATCGTGTTGCCGCGATGGAGCAGCTCAAGATGTACACACGTGTTCTTGGCATTCCGGTCGATGTGGCGATTTCGCCACAGGAGCTGACGAAGATCGTCCAACGGCACAAACAGAAGGATTTGGTCTTAGTGGATACGGCAGGGAGAAGTCCCTCCGATCTTGCCGGCATGGGCGAACTGAAGGAATTAGGTGATGCGGGTTTGCCGCTCGAGATTCACTTGGTGCTGTCGGCGTCAACCAAACAGACGGATCTTGACGAGACCGTCAAGCAATTTTCAGTGCTTCCAATTCATCGATTGTTATTTACAAAGCTTGACGAAACTGGATCGTGCGCGACGGTGTTTAATACGTTGAACCGGACGGGGAAACCGATTTCCTACTTCACCGCCGGGCAACGTGTTCCTGATGATATTGAAGTCGCCACCCCAAAACGCGTGCTGGATTTAGTCATGAATCTGCCGTCACCGGAGATGGCATTTGCGTAGACCGTGTTCACGTTGTGACGTGACTTGGCCAAGGAGGAACGTGTGAAGCATTTATCAACTGTCTTGGAACGATCTGAATTCGCAGACGCGTCTCCTGCACGTGATCCGATTCGCATCATTGCCGTTGCGAGCGGCAAGGGGGGGGTTGGAAAAACCAATGTGGTCGCGAATCTTGGTGTGGCGCTTGCGCAGCAAGGCAAACGCGTCTTTGTCTTTGACGCGGATCTTGGATTGGGCAACATGGATATCTTGCTGGGTTTGGTCCCTCGATACTCACTTCATGACGTCCTCAAAGGACACAAGACCATTGATGACATTGTCATTTCTGGTCCCGCTGGCATCCGCATTCTCCCGGCGGCGTCCGGCGTGGCAGCACTGACGACGCTGACGATAGAACAGCAGCTCCAGCTCCATGGGGAGATCGAAAAACTTGATTCCCACGCCGATATGTTACTCATCGATACGAGTACCGGGATCTCTCCAAATACGTGTTCGTTTGCCACCGCAGCACAAGAGATCGTCGTGGTGGTGTCGCCTGAGCCCACGTCGATCGCGGACGCTTACGCGATGATTAAGGTCCTGTCAAATGACTATGGCGAAAAACGAGTTCGTTTGCTGGTCAATATGGCACGAACCGCGTTGGATGCTCACGCGGTGTATCGTAAACTTAGTCTGGTGACGCAGAAGTTTCTCAACGTGTCCGTCGATTACCTCGGAGGCATCTTGTACGATGACCTTCTTCCCGCGGCCGTCCATCGTCAGAGGGCGGTTGTCGAGATGTATCCCCGAGCTGTGTCAAGTCAAGAGTTTACACGGCTTGCCACTCAGATTTCGCAGTGGCCTCGTCCCGATCATCCCAAGGGATCGGTGCAGTTTTTCTGGCAGCGCCTCTTTGAACAACCTGTTGCTGCGGCTGGGGTACCCGCGTGCCCGTAACAGCTCGCGAAAGAGAGGCGAAGGCCGTCTCGCGTCCAGGGGGGACCCAGAATCTGAATATTGACGTTGTCATTAAGGAGTTTGCCCCCGTCGTGAAGTATCTCGCGTACCGCTTGGCCATGCGGCGTCCGGCGTCGCTGGGGGCCGATGACCTCATGAGCGCTGGAATGATTGGGTTAATGGATGCGCTTGAGAAATACGATCCGAGCCGACAAGCAAAGTTCAAGACGTATGCTGAGTTTCGAATTCGCGGAGCCATGCTGGACGAAATACGATCGATGGACTGGGCGCCGCGATCGGTTCGGGAAAAATCTACCCTGCTCAAGCAAGCAGTTGGCCGTCTCCAGGAGGTCTTAGGCCGCGCCCCGACACATGAAGAGCTGGCTGAAGAAATGGCGATTTCCGTCGACGATGTCCTTGTGTTATTTGCCCAACCCACACAACATGCCATGCTCAGCCTTGATGATATTGATCTGAAGGATTTCCAACGGAAGGATATTCTTGACGCGCTTGTCGATCGTACATCAGTGGATCCGTTGTCGAATGTCGTCTCAAATGAGATTCGCCAGATTCTGGCGGGGGCGATCGAAGATCTACCCAAGAAACAGCGTTTGACGCTCACGCTGTATTACTATGAAGAGTTGACGATGAAAGAGATCGGGGTCACGCTTGAAGTCAGTGAATCCCGCGTCTGCCAGCTCCACCACCAGGCCATCTTGTCGTTGAAGGCAACATTGGCCGCCAAGCTTCGTCCAGATCGGGAGGCAAGAATCGCATGAGTGAGAAACAGATTTCAGTCGAGGAGCTCAAAGTGGGTATGTACCTGACAGGGATGGATAAACCGTGGTGGGAAACGCCATTTCTGATGCACAAATTTCTCCTTAAGACTGATGTAGAGATCCAGAAAATTGTCGATTGTGACGTCCGAGAGGTGACGATTGATGTCTCCAAGGGAGCAGATGTGGTGAAGGCCTCGGTACGCGTCGAATCACAGGTCGCGGTGCTTGATGACCCTGATGAAGATGAGGCCTTTCGTATTGACGACGTTATCCCAGACATCGAACCTGAGCCTGAACCGGATCCTGAGCCAGAGATTGAGTTTTCGTACGAAGATATCGTCGTGCTGATCACCGATGACGATCCAAATGGACGACAGATTCTCACCAAGCGTCTCAAAAAGGTGTTTGGCTGCGTTGTTCTCGAAGCCGAGCATGGAGGCAAAGCGATTCCCCTGCTTCATGAACAGTCTCCAGACATACTTGTTCTAGATCTGATGATGCCGGTCAAAGATGGGAGATCGGTGTTTACCTATATACAGACGAACGACGAGCTTATCGGTATTCCGGTGGTGATTCATTCGGCTCAGAATACGGCAGACGCCATCTTGCCCGTTCTTCACAAGAAACCGATAGGTTATCTCGTGAAGCCTGTAGAGCTGGAGGAACTGAAGGAAAAATTGCAGCCGGCGTTTGATGCGGCGGTCGCCCGGAGGCGTGGAACGCCTCTATTCAAGCCCTATCGCATCAAATGTGAAGGTATGGCTGCCATCATTAAATTGTACGATTTTGACGTTCGGTCCTCCAATCAGCTGATTGTTCAGCTTGATCCGATCGTCAAGGGCGGGGTAACCCAACTTATTTTTGATCTCTCCTGCTTTGAAACCAACGAGACGACTGGAGGGCAGCAAGGAATCCGGTCGCTCTTCCGAGATCTGCGCGAACGTTCACTCACGATCGGGGTCTGTGGGATGTCGGAGACTCACAGTTTTGCCAAGATCGTCCGAATCTTCGGAGGTCAGATTCTCGACGTCACACTTGCGGATCTTCTCGCCCGTTAGCGGGCGTTCCCTCTTCTCTTTCCTTCCTTCTTTCGTATTTCAGCCTCAAGGTTTTCATTCCCGCATCCGATAGGACTGCTATGGCGGTGATGTGTAGTTGCCGTCGATGGTGGTGGGTTAGGAGGCCTTGAATGATTCAAACACTACGTGATGTCAGGAATCTCCGGACACCAACCGAAAAGAACTAGATGGTGCACCGACGATTCAAGACACGTGCTGAGTGTTACCGAAGGAACGTCCTCGCTGTTTTGACCCCTGGAGTAGATGAGCATGACAACGAAGCAAGAACGCCGCTGGTGACTTTGTTCAGCTGTCCCTAGTCAGTATTCAACGTGAAAGGAGTGGCAGCATGCCGGATCACAACATCAGAATCATGGTGGTGGATGATTTTTCGACCATGAGAAGAATTGTCAAGAACATCCTCAAACAACTTGGCTATACCAATATTGAGGAGGCTGAGGATGGGGCAGACGCGCTCTCCAAAATCAAATCGGAGCCATTTGACTTCATTATTAGCGATTGGAATATGCCAAATATGACGGGGCTTGACCTCCTCAAGAATGTCCGTGCCGATGATGGGTTGAAACATATCCCGTTCATGCTTGTGACGGCCGAGGCGAAGAAAGAAAATATCGTTGATGCGGCAAAAGCCGGGGTCAACAATTACATCGTGAAGCCCTTTACCGCGGAAGCGCTGAGGGAAAAAATGGATAAATGCCTCAATTGAGTGACGTCAGCATTCGATGAAAGGAAACGGAATGGAAAATAATGACTCAGTGAACGCGCTGGAACAGGTGAACCAGGCCATTGCCGAATGCGAGAAGCATCTTCCACCGGCGGAGCCCCTGTATTCCTCGCTCGGACAACTTGCGCGGTTCGTCAATGATGCCATGCGTGAGCATCAGACGATCGAAGGCCGACTCGCATCGACGACCGAGCAACTGCCGGAAGCCGCAGAGCAATTATTAGACATTAACAAGGGTATGGAGGAAGGCACCCATAAAGTGATGGGCTTAGCCGAGGATCTTCTGGACCGGCAGGATGAACTTGAGAAGCTTTTAAACGCCTTGACGGCTGAACGACTTGGTGAGGCCGCGTCGCTTATTCCCGACGCCGTCGATCCTGCACGAGCCTGTGTCGAGAAGAACAAGGAAATTATCATGGAGCTACTCACCAGCCTCTCATTCCAGGACCTCATGGGGCAGCGACTCAAGAAGATCTTCACGGTCTTTCGTGAAGTGGAGTCTCGACTGTTGGAGCTCGTGGTTGAGTTCGGTGGATCGGGGGCGACGACAACGGTCGAAGACTCCGCAGCAGGGAAAAAGTCCAAGGATGTGATCCTCAAAGAACTTGAATGGTCTAAACGCTCAGACACGGTGGATCAAGAGCTGGCGGATGACATCCTCGCACAGTTTGGATTCAAATAGAGCACGCGATCAGCAATCAGGACATCATGAATGACTCATTCGTAACTTCTGAAGGCTAACGATCAATGGATATCCTTACCATTGGAGGGCTGCTGTTGGCCGCTGCCTCGATCCTTGGCGGGCAGGTGCTGGAAGGTGGGCATATCAGCTCAATCGTGCAGCCTACGGCGGCATTGATTGTGTTTGGGGGGACCATCGGGGCCACCATGATTCAGTTTCGTCTTCCCGTCTTCCTGAAGTCGATAGGGTTGGCGATGACCGTAGTCATTCGCTCGACGCCTTCTCCGAAAAAAATGGTTGAGCAAATTTTAGATTTCGCGAATGTCAGCCGAAAGCAGGGCCTTCTTGCACTCGAGGGGAAGATGAAGGAGGTCGATAATCCCTTGTTGAAAAAGGGACTTCAGCTGATTGTCGATGGCACCGAAGGCCCGGCTCTCCGCGATATCCTCGAGATCGACATCGGCCTTGTTGAAGAGAGCAAGAACGATGCGGCGAAGGTGTGGGAGACGTTTGGTGGATACGCTCCGACCATCGGCATCATCGGTGCCGTCATGGGATTGATTCACGTGATGGAAAATCT
>JAJDBL010000167.1 GCA_029261375.1 Nitrospirales bacterium | reverse complement strand
CATAGAACATCTCCACAACCTCTTTCAGCACACGTGGTGGACACAGAGGCGAACGATCGAAGACATCCAAACCATGATTCGCGGTTCAAACTATCTGTTTGGCTTGGTCACGTCAGACGCAAACACCCTAGTAGGATTCGCGCGTGTGCTCACTGACAAAATCTATAAAGCCACTGTTTTTGACTTAGTAATTGAGGAATCGTATCGTAATGTTGGACTTGGGAAGGTGCTGATGGATGCGATCACGACACATCCTCAACTCTCACAAGTTCGACATATCGAACTCTATTGTACCGAAGAGATGATTCCATTCTACGAACAATGGCGGTTCTCTAGAGATCTCGGAGACCTACATCTTCTCAGATGGTCAAAAACCTAGCCCCCATGGAAAACCCCACCACATCATCCAAACAGACTTCACACGGAGTCATCCTTGTCGGACACGGTGGTGTCCCTACAGACTGCCCTTCTCACCTCGTCCGAAAACTGAAACAGCTCGAAGCACAGCGCCGTGCGTCTGGGCAAGAGATGACTGCGGAAGAACGCGAGCTCGACACTCAGATTCGACAATGGCCACGCACTCCAAAGACCGATCCATACCGTGCTGGTCTTGAATCGTTGGGCACGCACCTCAAACCTCTTCTTAGTGACGCCCTGTTCGCGCTCGCCTACAACGAGTTTTGCGCGCCAACTCTAGAAGATGCTGCCGCGGACTTAATTGGGCAAGGCGCACTGGAAATTGTTGTCATCTCATCGATGCTCACCCCCGGTGGTTCACATTCGGAAATTGAGATTCCCGAAACCTTGGATCACCTCCGAACACAATTTCCCCAGGTCGTCATTCGCTATGCATGGCCATTTGATCTCCCGCAGGTCGCACAACTATTGGTAGCCCACGTCAAAGCCGCACCGTAAATCGCGACACAATGGCCCGTCCGCTTCCCCCCGGCCCATCCGCACATGTTCTTCCTACCTGGCTCAATGATTATGCGCGTGATCCCTTGCGGTTTTTAATGCACTGCGCGTCAACCTACGGCGACGTGGTCCGACTACCCTATGGAATTCTGGGCGATATCATAAAATGGAAGCGTGGTGCCTCCGGCTATCTGATCAATGATCCGCAGGACATTAAGCACGTGTTGGTCACAAACCAACGCAACTATGAAAAAGAAGGGATGGTTCCCGCCGAGAAACGCATTTTTGGCCAAGGGCTGCTCACCAGCATAGAGCCCGTCCATCGACGACAACGTCGAATGGTGCAACCCGCGGTTCATCACCAACAGATCCAGGCGTGGGGCGAAATCATCGTGCGCAAAGCGAGCGAGCGAGTCGGTCGATGGAAAGACGGCGCCACGATTGACATCGCTCAAGAAATGACCCAGCTCACCTTGGACGTTATCTGGAATATCCTTTTCAGTGCAGATGTCGGTGAACGAGCAAGCGAGCTCATGCATGGAGTCACACTCGGCAGCCATCACATCGTCGACCAATATCATTCAGTCTTCACCATCCCAGACATTGTTCCCACAACAAAGAATCGCGCATTTCGCCGAGCGATGGCCAAACTTGACGAAACGATCTACGACCTCATTCGAGAACGTCGTGCAACCCCACAGCGCCCTCGTGATGTATTGTCTGCACTCATTGAAGCTCATGATGATGAAGGGAATCCCATGAACGATTCCCAGCTTCGCGATGAAATCGTGACACTCATCCTTGCAGGCCACGAAACGACTGCCAACGCACTCTCCTGGGGATGGTATCTGTTGTCGCAAGCTCCAGACGTCGAATCCACGCTGTTAGATGAACTCCACACGGTACTAGGAAGCCAGCGACCCGCATACGAGGATCTGTCAACGCTGCAACACACCGAACGCGTATGGAGCGAAACACTTCGACTCTATCCCCCCGCATACATCATGCATTATCGAAGCGCACTTCACGATGACACGTTACCCTCTGGGACGACCATATCTCGCGGAACGGATATTATGATAAGTCCTTATGTCGTGCACCACGATGCACGGCGCTTTCCTAACCCAGAGCAATTCGATCCGGAACGCTTTCTCCTTTCACACAAAGAACAACGTCCGCAATTTTCGTATTTCCCGTTTGGCGGAGGGTCGAGGACCTGCATCGGTGAAGCGCTTGCGCGCATGGAAGGCATCTTGATTTTGGCCACCATCATACAATGTGTCAGTATGACGCTCATGCCGCATCAAACGATCGTCCCTGAACCCCTTGTGACCTTGCGGCCCAAACCTAGCATTGTGGTGAAGCTCAACAGACGCACACCGTAGCGTCATACGCCAAAGGAGACACGTGTGAATCACACAGGGATAGACATCCGCCAGTTTGAAGCCAAATTACTGGCCCTTCGTGATGCGCTCGCGTCAACCGAAGACGCAGAGACAGACGCAAAACGACCGGTCGAGCTCGATCAATCGTCCGTCGGGCGATTGTCACGCATGGACGCGATACAAGTACAAGCCATGTCTGCTGAGGCAGCACGTCGAAACGACATCAAACGTCAGCGCGTCGCGACCGCGCTCACACGTATTGCGAACAATGCGTTTGGCCTCTGCCTTGAGTGCGAAGAGGAAATCCACCCAAAACGCCTAGAATTCGACCCCACGTTACTGTTGTGTGTTGAGTGTGCTAATGCGAGAGAGCAGTAACGGCACCACGAGTCTACAACCACGCTAAGCGTAAATCCTCCTCCACCGACCAACGTTGAGTCGTGACAGGTATCGTTATCTAGCGAAATCGGTTGATAAACCCTTGCATTCCCCGTAGCATCTTCGGAAAAGAACCTGAGACCGTCGCGGAGGATGCGTATTCATACTGCCCGGATCGTGGCACCGTCGAGAAAGTTATATTTACCTTCCTCATAAGGAGAGACACTCATGAGCAAAGGCCTGGACTCAAAAAAACAAGACAAGAAAAAACCCTCCAAGAGCGTGAAGGAAAAGAAGGAACCGAAGCGAGCGAAAAAAGACGGAAAACGCTAGCACACTGACGACGCCGCGCGAATCACTAGCACGTGGACGTCTTGTGAGCATGACCTCGAATGGACGAACCACGCGAATATGATCGCCGAAGAGTATTCGAATATGAACTTCCCGGCGAATGGCTCGTCATCGTCGGGAGAACCTCTCAGGATAATGACTGGCTGAGCATCAAGGTCGCCCACCCTTCGGACTGGTGGTTTCACGCAAAAAGCCTTCCAGGCAGTCATACACTCCTGCTCGCTCAGTTAGATCGCGAACCAGACCGGACAGCACTTGAGCAGGCGGCCGCGCTCGCGGCCTACCACAGCAAAGCACGATCCGCTGGAGTCGTTCCCGTCTCCTATACTCGTGCGGAAAACGTCACCAAACCTCAAGGCGTAAAGTCAGGCACCGTACAGATACGAAGAGAAAGTACACTGAAGGTCCGGCCTATGACTCCAGAGGAGGTGAAGATATTACGAGCGAAGCCATCGCAGTCACCGCCTAGCTAGCGTAGCGTGTTCCTCATCAACGACGAGGAGATGAACGAATGCCGACACATATCACTGCACCAACCATCATCACACCAGCCGGGAACAAACCCAAAATCATTGAAGAATATATTGGCCGGGTAAACTCAGGCACCGAGACCGTAAGTGTCGCACGCATGAAAAGCCCCACCGGCTGGCTGGAACCCGCGCAGACCCCAGATTTTGATGAATATACGGTTGTCCTCGCGGGCACACTCACAGT
>JAJDBL010000166.1 GCA_029261375.1 Nitrospirales bacterium | reverse complement strand
CCCGCTACTGTCTCCCATATTGCCAAACACCATTGCAACGATGTTGACAGCGGTACCCCAGGAATCAGGAATATCGTAGATCCTTCTATACGCAATGGCTCGATCTCCATTCCAAGAATCGAAAATTGCGTCGATCCCCATGCGTAACTGGTCAAGTGGGTCTTGTGGGAAGTCTTGTTTGGTGTGGCGACGTACCAGGATCTTGAACTCGTCGATCAATTCACTTAGAGCACGTGCATTCAGGTCGATATCCTCTGTGCATCCCAGCGACGTTTTCTTTGCTTGTAGGCATTCCTCGAAGACTTCGCGTTTCACGTCCATCACGATGTTGCTGAACATCGCGATGAAGCGACGGTATGCGTCGTACCCAAATCGCTCGTTCTTGGTTTTCTTGATGAGGCCGGCGACGGTGTGGTCATTCAGACCAAGATTGAGCACGGTGTCCATCATGCCCGGCATTGATGCGCGTGCACCTGATCGAACAGATACGAGGAGGGGATTCGTTGGATCACCAAATCCCATACCCATCGCCTTTTCTAGGCGGGTCATATATTTGAGTGTGGTGTCCCATAATCCAGGGGGATACTTCCTGCGTCGCCGTATATACTCGACACAGGCGTCGGTGCTAATGGTGAACCCCGGTGGAACCGGAATTCCAAGGTTCGTCATTTCGGCTAGTCCAGCGCCCTTGCCGCCCAGTAGCTCCCTAAGTCCACCCTTGCCTTCGGCTTTCCCGTTGCCGAAGAAGTAGAGGTGTTTCGTGGCTGGTGTTGGCTTGCCCTTGGTTTTCGTTGCGGTTTTCTTCGCTACTTTCGCCGCCTTCTTTGTCGTCTTTTTTACCGCCACGTTATCCTCCCCCTACCACATTGGACCGGTAAATCGTTCGCTTACGGTACTGGCATCGTCTGTCCATATTTGCTCGCTGAGGTATTTCCATCCCCCATCGGGAAGAACGGTGACAATCACGCCTTGCTCCATGCGTTCGGCGGCTTTAATGGCCCGATGAATCACGGCGCCTGACGAAATCCCGGCAAGAATGCCTTCGACTTGAGCCAGCTTTTTTACCATCCGGAAAGCATCTTCGTCTTTGACGACTTCATTGACGTCGATGCGACTCATATCAAAAATTGGTGGGACGTAGCCATCCATGAGGCTTCGCAGTCCCTGCAATCCGCCTTTTGGGTATGGTTGGACTGCGGTAATTTGCATGGAAGGAAACGCTTCCTTTAATCGCCGACCGGCCCCCATAAGGGTGCCTCCAGTTCCAAGACCAGCAATGAAAAGATCGATCGTGTCGACGGTGTCTTTGAGATCCTCAAGAATCTCTACAGCCGTCGTCTCATAATGTGCGAGGACGTTATTGGGATTTCCGTACTGATCCAGCATGAAATGTCGGTCGTCCTCTTTCAGTATCCTCTGAGCCATCCGAATCGCGCCATTTGTCCCTTCGGCGCCGGGACTGAGAATCACCTCGACGTCAAACGCATGCAGGAGCTCCTGTCGTTCCTTGCTGACGTTATCTGGCATCACGACACGGAGCTGGTAGCCTTTGATCTTGGCGAACATCCCGAGTGAGATGCCAGTGTTCCCGCTCGTGGGCTCGAGGAGAATCTTGCCTTGGATCAACTCCCCAGACGCCTCCGCTCGTTCGATCATGTATTTGACGATACGGTCTTTAAGGCTTCCGGTCGGGTTGAATCCTTCAAGTTTGGCAAAGACTCGTACGGCGGGATTGGGATTGAGCCGACGAAGTTCGATCATGGGCGTGTGCCCAATGGCTTCTGTTAGGTCTGAGTACAGCAATTAATGATCGGTCTCCACGACGACTTTGGAAAAATCCGCAACCTGATGAAAGACTGCGTGCAGTTGATAGAGGAGCGCAAGACGGTTGTCGCGAACAGCGGGATCTTTTGCCATCACGAGCACATCGACGAAAAAACGATCGATCGGCTCTTTGAATCCCCGCAGCAGCGTAAGAGCTTCTGCATATTTGTGGGCAGCGAGAGATGCGATCAACTGACTGTGATCGTGATGCAACTGCTGATACAGGGCGCGTTCGGCATCGAGCGCAAACAAGGCTTCCGACACAGACGTCGGGGGAGCCTTGGGAAGGATGTTGATGATCCTCTTGCACGCGCCAATGAGTTCCACAAATGTTGCATCTCCTGCCACGTTCTGGAGTGCCATGACGCGCTGCATGGCATCAAGGGGATTGACGAACCCGTCACGTTCCAGGACTGCCCGTACGAGATCGTAACGATATCCCTGGCTTTCACATGTGGATTCCATGCGCTGTTTGAAAAAGGTCATCACGTCGAGGGTTATCTTGGCCGGATCAAACTCTAGTGTTGCCTCGAACGCTTCTAGCCCCTTTTGGACGAGATTTCGTAGGTCGAGAGAGGAGGCTCCAGATAGTAAGATCTGTAACACCCCTTGAGCTTGCCGTCGCAACCCGTAGGGATCCTGGGATCCTGTTGGCGCATGTCCCACGATAAAGTAGCCGACAATGGTGTCGATTCGGTCAGCGATTGATACGATCGTTCCCGGGAGGGTTTTTGGAAGCGCGTCTCCCGCAAAACGGGGGAGATAATGCTCAGCGATGGCCTTGGCAACGATTGTTGGCTCGCCATCGAGTGTGGCGTACTCACACCCTATCGTTCCCTGTAAGCTTGGAAACTCTCCGACGACGCCGGTGACAAGATCGATCTTGCAGAGTTGTGCTGCCCGTCGAGATGTCTGTTCGGCGGATGGATCCCACTGTGTTGCGAGATATCCCGCGAGGGAGACGACTCTTTCCAATTTTTCGTGAAGGGACCCTAGCCGTTGTTGAAAGGTGACGGTATGGAGTTTGTGCTGTTTGGCTTCCAGAGAAGTTTTTCTGTCGTCTTGGAAGTAGAACTTTGCATCTGCGAGCCGCGCGGCGAGGACTCGCTGATTTCCGCGCTTGATCTCTCCCATATCTGAATAGGCGACATTGCATACGGTGATGAAGTGTGGCAACAGGGCATGGTCTTTAGAAACCATGGAGAAAAACCCCTGGTGTTCCTGCATCGCCGTGACGATGATTGCCTTGGGAAGTGTCAGATACTCTGGATCAAATTCCGCCCCAAGCGCATGAGGCCACTCTACGGAATAGATGGCTTCCGAGAGAAGCGACTCATCATATTCAAGCGTGCCTCCCTGCGTGGTTGCCAGGGCAGTGATCTCCTCGCGAATCGTGTCGCGGCGTCGTTGCTGATCCACAAGGACACCGTGGTGCTCTAACGTGGCGGTATATGATTCGAAGTCTTTAACCTTTATACCCTTGGGGTGTTTCTTGGTCAGATCCGGCGTCATAAAGCGGTGTCCGAAGGTTGCCGTTCCTGCTTGAATGCCTGCATAGGAAAACGGAACGAGTTTGCCCCCATAGAGAGACAAGATCCATCGGATAGGACGTCCAAACCTGACACCACTTGAATTCCATCGCATGGCCTTCGGGAACGAAAAGGATTCGAGATAGTTTCCCAAGAGATCCGGTAACAGGGAAGACGTGGCGCGCCCTTTCTGGCGTTTCAGTGCGGCAACGTACTCGCCCTTCGGTGTCTGACGAACGACAAGCGCACTGACAGGCACGCCCTGAGCTGTGGCGAACCCGATAGCGGCCTTACTTGGCTTTCCTTGTTCGTCGTATGCCGCTTTCCGTGGGGGGCCTAATGTTTCTTCGTTTTGTCGCGTTTGTTGTGTGCTTAATGCTGGAATAGAGAGCGTTAATCGTCGTGGTGTAGCAAATGCACGAATGGCATCATATTCGACACGTTGCTCACGAAAAAGGGCTGCCGCGCCGGTTTTCATTTGTTCCAGGATGGGGTCAATGAACTTTGCAGGGAGTTCCTCTGTCCCAACTTCAAGCAGCAGCTCCTTGGTCATTGGTTCTGGATCGCGGGTGCTGAGTCAGCGTCTTGGTGTGTCTTGCAGAGAGGAAACCCTTTGGCTTCGCGGTCGCTCAAGTATCCTTCTGCACATCCTCGGGCTAATGTGCGGACACGGGCAATGTATCCCACCCGCTCGGTCACGCTTATTGCGCCACGCGCATCCAACAGGTTGAAGATATGCGACGCTTTCATGCACCAGTCGTATGCCGGAAGGGTCAATCCGCTGACGAGAAGGCGTTGTGCTTCGTGTTCGGTCGTGCGGAACCGGTCGGTGAGCATCTCAACATCAGCATCATCAAAATTGTACGTTGAGAACTGCACTTCGGAATCATGATGGATATCTCCATATGTGACGCCATCTGCCCATATGATGTCGTACACACTGTCCACTCGCTGGAGGTACATGGCGATTCGCTCGATTCCATAGGTAAATTCAACGGGGATTGGGTCCAAGGCGATGCCTCCGACTTCCTGGAAATACGTGAATTGTGTGATTTCCATGCCGTCCAGTCTGACCTCCCATCCGAGCCCCCATGCGCCGAGGGTTGGAGATTCCCAGTCATCATGCACAAAACGAATATCGTGTTGTTGAGGATCGAGGCCTAGGCTGGTGAGGCTTTTCAAATAGAGGGCTTGTGCGTCATCAGGGCACGGTTTCAGTATGACTTGGTACTGGTAGTAATGTTGAAGCCGGTTCGGATTCTCCCCGTATCGTCCGTCCGCGGGGCGTCGGCATGGTTGCACATAGGCTGCACTCCAGGGCTCAGGACCCAATGATCTCAGAAACGTTGCTGGATGAAAGGTACCGGCACCGACTTCCAGATCATAGGGCTGAAGGATGATGCATCCATGGTCAGCCCAAAAGCGATGAAGAGATAACTTAATGTCCTGGAAGGACAATGTGGGCATAAGGCAGTTGTCAGCTCGCTGGTTGTGTGAGTGATGACATTATGGCTCCAGAGCGCGCAATATTATAGGTAAACCACCTCATGGTCGCAACTTGAAAGTGCGTAAAATGCCGGAATCATTAAGAAATTATGAGGGATAAGGTGTTTAGGCTGTGGGTCAAAGCCGCTAATGCTTTGTGAACGCCAACAAGCCATTCGTTACCTCAGTCTGTACTGGGCTATTGTCTTTCTGGAAGCTGAAATACCACTTTTCCCTTCAGCCTTCAGCCTTCAGCCTTCAGCCTTCAGCCTTCAGCCGATACAGCATCTTTGGCACAGCGAAACCCTATGATGCTGTCCGCTCGGCCCTGTCGTGCTGCAAAACGTTTGGCCGTTCGCACGTTGACGGCAGATTCAGCCCACGAGCCACCTCGGACAACGCGGTGTTTGCCCACTTCAGGCCCTTTCGGGTTCTGGACTGGCGCAGACGCGTACGCTTGCTCGTCATACCAATCTTCAACCCATTCCGCGCCATTGCCGGCCATATCGTAAATACCGTAAGGACTTCGTCCAGATTCGAATTGGCCAGGTGGAGCGGTGTAGATGTATCCGTCAAATTCGCCTTTTATATTGGCACTCTGATCTGAGAATGTGTCACCCCAGGGCCATACCCGACGGGTTTCTCCACGGGCGGCCTTTTCCCATTCGGCTTCTGTGGGTAAGCGCTTTCCCGCCCAGAGGCAGTAACCGGCCGCGCTATCCCAGGTCATTCCTACCGCGGTTTGCTCTGGATGTAACAATTTAGCAGGATCGTCGTCGAACACCGGAACAAATGGTTTTGAGTAGCCTGTCGCTTTCAAGAATCGTGAATATGAAGCATTCGTGACCTCTGATTGATCGATATAGAAGCCAGAGAGAAATACCGGGTGCTGTGGCGCCTCGTCCGGATCGCCGTTGTCACTGCCCATCTGAAAGAAACCAGGTGGAATAAGGACCATGATTCTGTCGTCGTCCCCGATCATCGTCTGGAATTCGCTGTAGTCTTTGACTGTCTTCGGTTCCGAGTTCTGCTTCGCGTGGACGACAAGTGTGCTCACCCTGTCCAGTTTGTTGGCTTCCAGCACCAGGAACACGACCATCAAAATGGCGCAAAGGACGACGAACGTGATCGAGCTTATAATGAGGATGTTCTGTTTCTTGTTATCCATGTGTATGCTGTGGGATAATTCACGGTTCTTGGCACCAAAACCAATCTAATATCATAGCAAAATCAATATTATCTGTTAGGAGGATTTCAATGCGAAGTATTCGATCGTCATGCCTATGGGCAACGATTATGGGAGTGGTTATTGGTTTGATCGTCGTTCCCGCTGTCTCTGCCGAAGAGAAGGCGCTGATCAAAGTATGTGGTGACCTCACGGAGGATATGACGTGGACGGCTGAACAAAGCCCTATTCTTGTCACGTGCCCAGCAACCATCACCGAGGGAACCACGCTGATCGTCGAACCTGGCGTGCAAGTCCGATTCAAAAAATCGTCGCGAAAGGGACGGCCTGGAATGTTCATTGAAGGGCAACTGATCGCCAGGGGCACGGAAGGGAAACCAGTCATTTTTACCTCCGACGCGCGTAAGCCGTTTCAAGGGGATTGGGCCAGCATCAAATTTACGGAGACGAGTGTTGGAACAAAACTTGACGCAAATGGCGGGTATGCGAGCGGGTCAATCCTAGAGTTTGCAGTGATCGAACTGGGTGGAGGATCTGGAAAGGTCGGCGTCATTGAGGTTCACAACACCGAACTGTTGCTCAGTAATGTTGTGATTCACAAGAATGCTGCAAGTGCTGTAAGAGTCAAGAACGCAACCGTCACCATTCGCGATAGTCTGCTCCAGAGTAATTCCAATTCGCAGGCATTTGGGAGTGGGGTGCTTGCACACTCTGCAACTGTCACAATCGAACGCACCGATATTATCGATAACCATGTTGCTGGCCAAGGAGCTGGGATGTTTGCGCACGATTCGACCGTGTCAATTACAGACACAAGGTTCATGGGGAATCGATCTGATGCGAACGGCGCAGGGTTATTTGTCACGGCATCGACCCTTGCGGTCAAAAACGTCGTGTTCGATCAGAACGAGACGGTAGGCAGAGGCGGTGCGTTATATGCAGCTGACTCGACCGTCACCATTGAAGATTCCTCGTTTACGGACAATAAGACGCTGTTTCTTGCCTTTGGGCATGGAGAGGTGCAAGGGCGAGGCCCGGTTAAAGTCCGTGGTGGCGCAGCGTATTTTCGCAATGCGGACGTGACGATCAGTGGGACCGCGTTCGCAAAAAACAAGGCAGACATGGAGTGTGGAGCCGTGGGTGCTGAGGACAGCAAGCTGGTGATTTACAACAGCGCATTTCTTGATCACTGGGCGTAGGACAGTGGC
>JAJDBL010000165.1 GCA_029261375.1 Nitrospirales bacterium | reverse complement strand
CCGGTTCTGCGCTCCTCGCGTGTTGTCCGGAGCCAAAAATGAAACAATCTGAGTCGTAATAAAGGGAGTCTGAACATGCAGAAACGTTATCTGTTTGCGCCAGGGCCGACCCAGGTCCCGCCTGAGGTGCTGTTGGCCATGGCCAGCCCGATTATTCACCATCGAGCCCCCGATTTCGTCGAACTATTTGAGCAGGTCCGCGCCGACCTAAAATGGCTCTTCCAAACCACAAATGATGTCTTGGTTCTCGCCTCATCGGGCACAGGCGGCATGGAAGGATCTGTAGCAAACTTCCTTTCGCCAGGGGATAAAGCCATCGTTGTCAACATGGGAAAATTCGGAGAACGCTGGGGAAAGATCTGTAAGTCCTTTGGCGTGATCGTTGACGAAATCGTCGTGGAGTGGGGACATGCTGTTGATCCACAACTGATCGCCGAGGCACTCCAAAAGAATCCGGATACAAAGGCCGTCTTTATCCAGGCCAGTGAGACATCCACTGGCGTCGCCAACGATACACATGCCATCGCGGATATTGTCCGTCCGCTTTCCGACACGATTCTCGTTGTTGATGCAATCACGGCGTTAGGTGTATTCGATATCCGAACGGACGAATGGGGTGTTGATGTTGTGGTGACAGGATCCCAGAAAGCGCTGATGCTGCCTCCGGGTCTTGCCTTTGTGAGTGTGAGCGAGAAGGCGTGGAAACTCGCGGAGTCCGCCAAAAACTCCTATTTCTACTACAATTTCAAGAAAGAAGCTGAGGGGCAACGTAAGCAACAGACCGCCTTCACCCCAGCCGTGAGTATGATCGTCGGACTCAAAGAAGCGCTACGGATGTTGAAAGAGGAAGGTCTACAGAATATTTTTGCTCGTCATGCTCGCCTGGCAAACGCGATGCGGGAAGGGGTGGCCGCTGCGGGCCTCTCGATTTTTCCGAAGGAGTCGCCCAGCAACGCCCTCACGGCGATCCAGGCACCAGAGGGTATTGATGGTCAGAAAATCTACGCTCGTCTTCGAGAACCGTATGCTATCACGGCTGCAGGCGGCCAGGATCATCTCAAGGGCAAGATTTTTCGAATCTCTCATATGGGATACGTCGATACGTTTGATGTGATCATGGCGCTTTCAGCTGTGGAGATGGTGCTGAAAGATCTTGGACATCCCGTGCCGCTTGGCGTTGGGGTTGGGAAAGCAGAAGAATTGCTAAGGAAGCCGATATGAAAGTCTTAATCAGCGACGCGCTTTCCGAGCACGGTGTCAAGATTCTTCGAGATTCTGGGCTCGATGTTGACGTCAACACCAAGCTCTCGAACGAAGAGCTCCAAGAGCAGATCGGTCAGTACGACGCGTTGGTCATTCGTTCAGCCACAAAAGTGAATGCAAAAGTCATTGAAGCCGCGACCAATTTAAAGGTTGTCGGGCGAGCTGGAAGCGGGGTAGACAACGTGGATCTTCCTGCGGCGACAAAACGCGGTATTGTCGTCATGAATACTCCGGGGGGCAATACTATTACGACCGCTGAACATGCGTTTGCCATGATGGTGGCTCTGGCCAGGAGAATCCCTCAGGCGACGGCTTCGATGAAAGCGGGAAAGTGGGAAAAGTCGAAGTTTATGGGCATGGAGCTGCAGGAGAAAGTCCTGGGAATCATCGGACTTGGACAGATCGGGAGCTACTTGGTGAAGCTCGCCCAGGGCGCGGCGATGAAAGCCATTGCGAACGACCCTTACCTCGCCGAGGATCGTGCTCGGGAAATGGGTGTTGAGCTTGTGAATCTTCCCGACCTGTATCGTCGTGCTGATGTCATTTCGCTGCACACCACCATGACGAACGAAACCCGCCATATGATCAATGCGGACGCGATTGGGAAGATGAAAGATGGCGTGCGGATCATTAACTGCGCGCGTGGAGGCCTCGTTGACGAGAACGCGTTGGTTGACGCGCTCACCTCTGGAAAGGTTGCGGGCGCGGCCTTCGATGTCTTTGAAAAGGAACCCTGTCCGCCGGATCACCCGTTGCTTGCCCTCGATAACATTATCGTGACTCCGCACATCGGCGCTTCGACCACCGAAGCGCAGGAAAGTGTCGCGATCAGTATCGCCGAACAGGTCGTTGAGTATCTCACTCGTGGTGTCGCGCGTGGCGCAGTCAATATGCCTTCGGCTCCAGTAGAGTTGCTGCAGCGGATCCAGCCCTATTCGCTACTCGCGGAACAGCTCGGTGCGCTCGAAGCTCAGCTGTGTGAAGGGGGCATTGAGCGTGTGACAATCGAATATAAAGGCGATGTCGCGAACGAGTCTGTGGCGCTGATCACGCCCGCGCTCCTCAAGGGGCTTTTGTCACCTATTCTGGAGGATACCGTGAACAACGTGAACGCTCCAGTCATCGCGAAAGAGCGTGGGATTGAGGTGAAAGAGGTTAGAAGTCGTGACGCTGGAGATTTTACAAGCCTTATTCGTGTGATTGTTGACGCTGAGAAGAAGAGTGCGACCGTTGCTGGGACCTTATTTGGACGCAAGGATCCGCGCGTGGTTGAAGTGGATGCCTATGAGGTAGATTTCGATCCCCGTGGACACATGCTGTTCATAGTGAATGAGGATCAGCCTGGCGTGATCGGTATGGTCGGGCAGCTTCTCGGCGAGCAAGGGATTAACATTGCACGCATGGAGTGTTCCAGGGTTGGACAGGGTGGGCTTGCCCTGTTGATTCTTGGCCTGGATAGCCAGGTACCCGACACCATTCTTCAATCTATTAGGAGCGGAACCAACATCCAGTCGGTCAAATGCCTCCAACTCTAGCGATTCCTCATGATGAGATGGAGTCTGCCGCGAGAAGCAAGACTCCTCCCGGGATGGCCCCCATTCTTCCGCCTGCTGCAACACGAAAGCGACGAGCCGAAGAGATCGTTCTCTCTGTCTTCCAGCAATGGGGGTTTCAAGAAGTGGTTCCGCCCATATTCGAATACTTGGATGTCCTTTCTCACGGATTAGGCGATGAACTCATTGGAAAAGGGTACAAAGTTCTCGACCGAGGCAATGGCCGAGATCTCATTCTCCGCCCCGATGTGACTCCGCAGATTGCGCGTATGGTCGCCATGGGCATGTTTGCGGATCAGCGTCCTCTGCGCCTCTGTTACAGTGCGCCGGTGTTTCGATATGACGCGGATCACGCGGGGCGCAATCGGGAATTATTTCAGATTGGCGCCGAATTGATCGGACCGGATACCGCATCGGCTGATGCCGAAATGATTGCGGTAGCGATTGCGTGTCTCCACAAGCTCGGCCTGGAAACGTTCACAGTCACCATCGGGCAAGGTGAGTTTTTTAATACCCTTCTTGCGAAGGCTTCAATCTCAGACACCGTCAAGTGGCAGTTACGATGTGCGGCGGCAAAGAAAAATTTCACTCGGCTTGAGGAAATTCTTACTGACGCTGAGGTTCCTCAGTCGTTGGTTGATGTGATTCTCGCAGTCCCCACTCTATTTGGGCAGGAACACATCATTGAGGAGGCGGCATCGCTTGCGGGGCAGTGGGAAGATTCTCTCGCTGCGCTTGATCGGATCAGGGAGGTTCATCGTATGTTAACCAAGGACGGCCACGGAGACCATGTCCTTGTGGATCTCGGAGAAATTCGCTCCTTCGACTATTATACTGGTCTCGTGTTCAACATCTTTATCGAAGGAAGTGGCCGTGAACTTGGAGGTGGTGGAAGGTACGACCATCTTGTGGGGTGTTTTGGCCAGGAATGTCCTTCAACAGGTTTTGCCTTCGATCTTGGCCGCCTTTTTCGTCTTCTCGACTAACGTCGGTCTCTTCAGCTCTACTGCTCCGGCTGCGTTAACTATATGTCAAGAATGCCCTCTCGCGGGCTATCTCCATTCCAAGGAGGGGCTTGGTCGGAGTTGATTAGGTAACTTCATCGTGAGCAATTGTGCCGTCGCGATACCACCGTAGGTCATATGGAACTCATCGATCAGTCAACCGTCAAACTTCCTCCGCAGAATCTTGAGGCCGAGCAATCTGTTCTCGGCGCGATTCTCCTCGCTAATGAGTCGCTAAACAAAGCCGTAGAGATCCTTTCCCAGGATGATTTTTATCGCGAGGCTCATCGGCAAATTTTTCGCGGCATGATCTCATTGTCGGAACGTAGTGAGGCCATTGACTTGATTACGCTCTCGGAACACCTCAAGAAGGAAAACCTCCTTGAGGAGATCGGGGGTGTCGGGTATCTAGCATCGCTGGTGCAGGCGATTCCCACTGCCGCGAGTATTCAATACCATGCCAGAATTGTTCATGAAAAAGGTGTGCTCCGCGAGCTCATTCAGGCCTCGACGGACATTGTCACCCAGGGGCTTGAAGGGTCCAGAAACGCAGATGAGTTGCTGGATCAAGCGGAGCAAAAAATCTTCAGCATTTCTCAGGCAAGTCACCGGCGCTCCTTCGTTCAACTCAAAGATATCGTCACTTCTGGCATCCACCTCATTGATGAGCTTTTTAGCAAGAAGTCAGAGATCACTGGGATCCCTTCTGGCTTTTATGATTTAGACAGAATGACCGCGGGGTTTCAGCCGTCGGATTTGATCGTCATCGCTGGGCGGCCAAGTATGGGGAAAACTAGCCTCGCGTTGGGCGCAGCGCTTCATGCCGCGATCCATAACCAGGCCGTGGTGGCTGTTTTTAGTTTAGAAATGTCCAAGGAGCAGCTGGTCTTGCGCATGTTGAGTTCTGAGGG
>JAJDBL010000164.1 GCA_029261375.1 Nitrospirales bacterium | reverse complement strand
CCTGCTGAAGTCTGGGCAGGTGAAAGAGATTCCCGTCGTTCCCCCACCACAGCAGCCGAAGACGATCGATGCGGCAGTGAAGGCCGGCGACGTGGTGGTGAACCCGTTGATTCGAACGACGATTGCCGACGATCGTGGTGAAGAACCAATGTATGACGGGTATCCGGCGTCAGAACTGATCAACAAAGGCTATGACATTCCACACGTCATCGGCTTGTTATGGGACAAACGACTTATCTCGAAGCAAGAGGCGGAAATCATTCGCCGCATCATCATGCTCTCCGCGGATCACGGTCCTTGTGTCAGTGGCGCGCTTGGAACCATCATCGCGGCCTGTGCGGGTATCGGAATGTCTCAGGCGGTTGCCGCGGGCTTGATCATGATTGGACCGCGCTTCGGGGGAGCGGTGACAGATGCTGGTCGCTGGTTCCAACATGGTGTGAAAAATCACAAAGGCGACATTCCTGGTTTCCTTGGATATATGAAAGATAACGTCGGCCCCGTTCCGGGAATCGGACACCGCGTCAAGAGTGTGAAATATCCTGATAAGCGCGTGAAGGAATTAGTGAAGTATGTGTAGTCCACCGGACTGAAGTCACCGCACCTCGATTTCGCGCTAGCGGTGGAACAAGTGACGTCCAGCAAGAAAGATAATTTGATCATGAACGTCGATGGCACCATGGCTGCGGTGCTGGTCGATATTGGCTTCCCGGTCGACAGCCTCAACGGATTTTTCGTGCTCTCACGAACTATCGGGTTGATTGGCCATTGGACGGATCAGAAGCGACAAGGTAGCCGCCTCATTCGACTGTTTGATTATCTCGTCAACTACGCGACCCCTAAGCGGCGCGATGTTCCTAAACTGAAATAACAACTGGAGATCTCAGAATGTTGGCTGAACAAGTAAAGACACTCTATGCATCAATGCCCGCGAAGTTGGATGCGGCTCGGAAGAAATTTGGACGACCGTTGACGCTCGCGGAGAAAATCTTGGTTTCCCATGCTGACAACTTTGATACGCAGGTGTGGGATCGTGGGAAGGCGCAATTGTTGCTTCGTCCGGATCGCGTGGCCATGCAAGATGCTACGGCGCAGATGGCGATGTTGCAATTCATTCAAGCCGACAAGCCGCGTGTGGCCGTCCCGAGCACCATTCATTGTGATCATCTCATCCGAGCCGAGGTTGGTGCAGAAAACGACTTGCTTCGGGCAAATGATGAAAATCGCGAGGTCTACAACTTCCTTTCATCCGCCGCCAAAAAGTATGGCATCGGGTTCTGGAAACCAGGCGCTGGAATCATTCATCAAGTTGTTTTAGAAAACTATGGGTTTCCTGGTGGGCTGATTATCGGAACCGATTCTCACACGCCGAATGGTGGTGGACTTGGCATGTTGGCAATTGGTGTTGGTGGGGCTGACGCGGGTGAGGTCATGGCGGGATTGCCGTGGGAAGTACTCCATCCTCAGCTGATTGGCATCAAATTAACCGGAAAACTGAATGGGTGGACGTCCGCAAAAGATGTCATTCTGTATCTCTGTGGCCTTCTTACCACTAAAGGTGGAACAAACAAGATCGTTGAATACTTTGGTCCTGGTGCTTCAACCATTAGCGCTACGGGTAAAGGCACCATTACCAATATGGGAGCCGAGTTGGGGGCCACGACATCGATTTTCCCATTCGATGACAAGATGGCGGCGTACTTGCGGATTACAGATCGGTCCGATGTGGCAGAGCTGGCGGAAGCGAACCGTGAGCTGTTGGTTGCTGATCCGGAAGTGATGCAGAGTCCTGAAAAGTTCTATGACAAGATTGTTGAGATTGATCTTTCAACACTTGAGCCGCACGTGGTTGGTCCGCACAGCCCTGACCTGGCGCGCCCTATTTCCAAGATGGCGTCTGAGGTTAAAGAAAAGAATTATCCAGCTAAGGTAGGTGCGGCATTGATTGGTAGTTGTACCAACTCTTCGTATGAAGACATCAGCCGTGCAGCGCACGTGGCAAAGCAGGGATTGGCCGCTGGATTGAAAGCCAAGGCGTCCTTTTTAGTGACGCCTGGCTCTGAGCGGATTTTCAACACAATGAAACGCGATGGATTTATGGAAATCTTTGAATCCATGGGTGGAACGGTTCTTGCCAACGCGTGTGGCCCTTGCATTGGTCAATGGAAACGGTCTGATACCAAAAAGGGAGAGGCGAATTCCATTGTGAGTTCGTACAACCGAAACTTTCCTGGACGCAATGACGGAAATGCGGAGACGCTTTCGTTCCTTTCCAGTCCTGAGATCGTGACCGCGTTGGCCTTCTCTGGCGATCTGAACTTCGATCCGGTGAACGGGTCGATCAACACGGACGATGGTAAGACCTTCAAGTTCAATATGCCGGAAGGCGAAGAGCTTCCTGCGCAGGGTTTTGCCAAGGGAGAAGAAGGGCTCATTGAGCCCGCAGAAAGTGGCGACGGGTTGGAAGTTGATCTCCCGCCGACGAGCGAACGGTTGCAGCTTTTAGCGCCTTTTGAGGCATGGAACGGACGTGATCTCACGACACTTCCAATTCTCATCAAGACCAAAGGCAAGACGACGACCGACCATATTTCCCCGGCTGGACCATGGCTCAAATTCCGTGGCCATTTGGACAAGATTAGTGACAACATGTTTCTTGGTGCGACGAACGCATTTTCCGATGCGGTCGGAGAAGGCACCGACGTGCTTGAGGAAGACGATGGTTTGGGCGGTCGGGGCGGATTGAAGATTGCCGAGATTGCCCGTCGCTACAAAGCCAAGGGTGTGGGCTCCATTGTGATTGGGGATGAGAATTATGGTGAAGGAAGTAGCCGTGAGCATGCCGCCATGTCGCCGCGCTTTCTCGGTGTTCAGGTGGTGCTTGTCCGGAGCTTCGCTCGTATCCATGAGACCAATCTCAAGAAACAGGGCATCCTGCCGCTGACCTTTGCCAATCCTGCCGACTATGATCTGTTTGAGCAGGACGATCGTGTGACGGTCAAAGGCCTGACGAATTTGGCCCCGGGACAAACGGTCATCGTTGCCATATCGAAGGCCAATACCGAAATCATCATCGAGACGAATCACAGTATGACCGAACAGCAGATTTCCTGGTTCAAGGCTGGGTCTGCGCTGAACGCGTTGAGTGACGATCAAGCAGCAGCAGCGAGTGCGTAGTCCAACTCAGAGATAACAATAGACCAACTCATTACGGAGTAAGAAGACATGTCAGCAGAACCCGATATCATTTACACCAAAGTTGATGAAGCCCCCGAGCTCGCGAGCGGGTCGTTTCTTCCGATCATCCAAGCGTTTGCACACGTCGCAGGTGTGAGCGTCGGCACCAAAGATATTTCGCTTGCGGGACGAATCATTGCACAGTTTCCTGAGAAGCTGACGGACGCCCAAAAGCAACCGGATGATTTGGCCTTGCTGGGTGAGTTGGTGATGAAGCCTGAAGCCAATGTCATTAAGCTTCCCAATATCAGCGCGTCCCTTCCTCAGATCAAGG
>JAJDBL010000163.1 GCA_029261375.1 Nitrospirales bacterium | reverse complement strand
GTCGGGTGGCTACACGTCGCTCTCGACGTGGCAGCAAGTGATTGAGCTTCGGGAGCAACCGTCTCTGAGTCAGTGAGTTGTATGGCCGCTCCCACGCGGCTGGTCGTTGTTCCCTCCTGCTGTTTTCCTACGACAGAGTTCCTCCCATCGCAAGTGGGAGGCCGCGGGAGTTCATTGTCGTTTATTCGCGGATTTTCCGTTCCTGTCCACCGCATATTTCTATTCATGATGCTGCTCACTGTGGGTGTTCACCTCTGGTGCGAGCAAAAACTAATGAAGTTCTGAAGGAAACATAGCGAATAAAAAAGCATGGCTCGCCTTCGTCGGAGCGAGCCATGCTTTTGTCACAGAATGCGAGATCTTTTCTTGACCGTGCCAATGAGTGCACGATATGAGATGTGTGATACGTGGGCGGTGCACGCGATCCTGATTCGGTGAGACTCATACGATCATCAACCTCTTATCTCTTGAATGGGAGATTTCCACGGATTCCCGGAGCGGTTAGTAATACGACTCGTGAGGACTTCGTATGGGGGATTGTGTGGGACGGTGATAGAGGCACCCGAGCGAGATGAAAACGTTGCCGTTTCGATTTGCCAAGCTGGGCAGCTTGATGAATCGCCAACATGTTGTGGGAGGAGGAGTGGATAGTTGGTCATCTGCTCGGGCGTTAGTCTGATTGGCATGAGGTTCAGCCTAAAATGGTTATGCACGATATCCAGAATAGACCGGTCACATGAAACGGAAATGAAAGAAAGATGAGAATTAGATAAGAAACGAGGATCGAGCCGGAGGCATGGTGCCGGTCATTCGGAGCTGGTCTTTGGAACTATGGCGACCGAGTGCAGAGTAGCGTAAAAAGGCTGTTCAGTAAGGCCGCAGTAAGCACGGTGGCGAATCGTACTCCTGTACGTTGAGCCTTCGTGCGCCGCGAGAACGAAGCTGAGGGCTTTTCACGCTACTCTGCGATTTTGTAGCCGACGTCTCGGACGGTCTGTATCAACGGTTTGGAGAATCCGTGATCAACTTTTTTGCGGAGATACCCAATATACACGTCAACCACATTGGTTAACGTGTCGTAATCGTATCCCCACACGTGTTCGAGAATGGCTGTTCGACTGACAGGCTTGTTTGCGTGAGACATGAGATGTTCCAACAACGCGAACTCTTTGGCCGTTAAGGTAATCTGCTTCCCATCGCGCGTGACCTCCCGTGTCTCTCGATTTAATGTCAGGTCGGCGACCGTCGATTCGATCGCCACCTCGTGGTAGGCTCCTCGCCGAAGCAGCGCTTTGATTCTGGCCAGGAGTTCCTCGAAGGCAAAGGGTTTTGTCAGGTAGTCATCCGCTCCCATCTCCAACCCTTCAATTTTGTCCTTGAGCGCATCTCTCGCCGTCAGCATTAGAATCGGGGTTGTCACCTTCTCTCTCCTGAGCGTTTGGCAAATCTCCATCCCGCTACGTATCGGAAGCAGCACATCGAGAATAATGAGATCGTAACGTTCCACTCCCTTGTCCAAGCCTTCCTGGCCATCATATGCGGCGTCTACCGCATATCCTTTGGCTTCTAAACCTCGTTTCACGAAATTGACAATTCGTATGTCGTCTTCGATCAGCAGAACGTGCATTTTATGCCTCGACCGCGATTTGGATGGGAAGGGTTAGGGTCACGGTCGTCCCGACAGTCTGTTCGCTGGTGAGGGAAATCGTCCCGTGATGTGCTTCAGTGATCCACTTCGCGATGGACAACCCAAGTCCTGTTCCTCCCTGCGCATACTCAATCGGCATTTTCGCGCGATAAAAACGTTCAAACACCTTCGCCACCTCCGCATTGGGGATTCCGACACCGTTGTCCTGAACAGTCACGTAGCCCTGATCTCTGTGCTTCTCGACATGAATCGTGACCCGCCCGCGTTCGGACGTATAGTTGATTGCATTACTGACGAGGATCATGAAGAGTTGTTTGAGTCGATAGGCATCCCCATTGACGACCATTGGCTCGCTTGCTGCTCGCAGAGTGATCGTGATGGATTTTTGGCGAGCGAGCACTTCACCTTCTCGAAAGGCTTCGGTTACAATTTCATCCAGTGATGTGGGTTGACGTTCGACTTCAATCATTCCGGTCTCGGAGCGCGCAAGAAATAGAAGATCGCTCACGAGTTTGTTCAGTCCTTGTGCAAGTGTCACGATTCGCTCAAGGGTCGCGGTGTAGTCGGATGTCGATGGGTGTTCCGCGAGCAGGGTAACCTCCGCTTCACCTCGAATCACCGTCAATGGTGTGCGAAGTTCGTGGCTAATATCAGCAAAAAATTGTGTTCGTGATTGATCCAGCTCTTGAAGCTTTGTGTTGGCCTCCTGAAGTTTTTGCTGAGCCCTTTTTCGTTCGGTAATGTCCTGGGCGACACACGCAATGCCTTGGACGGTTTGATCGTCATTTCGCATGACTGCAGCGGAAAACAGAATGGGAATCGTGTTGCCATTTTTTGTGAGGCAGACCGTCTCCACATGATCAAGTCTTCCTGCAGACACAACTGCCTCGAGTGCAGTCTCATTGAACGGGCCTCGGCGGACAGGGAATACACGGTCGATATGTTGGCCAATCAGCTCAGACTCCTCGTAGCCAAGGAGACGCAGTGTTGCCTGATTTAATGTACGAATCACACCGTCTGGACGTATGACAATCAAGGTATCGATCATCGACCGTATAATGTTATCGACATACTCTTTCGACACCGTGGTTTTGTGTAGTTGCTCTGTCATTTGATTAAAACATGTGGCAAGCTGGCCGAGCTCATCTCGACTGGTGACCGGCACTGTTGTGTCAAGATTGCCTCTGGCGACATCCTGCGTTGCGGCCGTCAATGGGGTGATAATTCTAAGCGACCGCCGTAACAGGAAGACAAAGACCATCGCGCCGATTCCAGTCACGATCGCGCTGACAAGGGAAATCTGCCACACGAGAGCATTCAATCGCTGTTCCAGCAGGCCACGGTCGAAGAAGATGCGTATCCACCCAATCGGGTTGGAAGGCGTATCGCTGGAGAGGCCAACCAATGACGGGTCTTTCATGACCGCCCGCCCAAATTCAGAAAGAAAAAACGTCTGAGAAAGTTCTCTCTCCCCATGCCAGGCCATATCTTCAGTAGAGAGCACGATATCGTCGTCAGAAAGTTCGATCGTTGAGGATTCAACCCAGAGGGCTGTCGTGGCATCATAGGCAAGAATGGCAACGACACCTTCCGCCTCTCCCAGCGATTGCAGCAGTGTAGTAAATCCCTCGACATCTTTGTTCAAGTAGTACACCCGGGACTCGAATGCGATGGCTTTTGCAAGTTCTCCTCCTCGGATATGAAATTCCTGTTTCATCGCCGTGCTGCTTGAGTCATAGGCAAAATAGGTGACGCCTCCAATCGAGAGCATAAAGACCACGAGAAACAACGCGAGCAGCTTTTTCCAAAGTGAAGTCACGATGGCTATTGGGGTGAAGGGTCTTTGAGAATTGTGACGATCTTGACTGACTCGTCCACCGCCGAAAGCCGGACGTATCCGATTGCGCCCTCGATGGCGGTGACAAATCGCAATACTGCTTCGTCGGATCGTCGAATAAGACTTTGGACAGCAATAGGGGTGTTGAGCACATAAAACCGTTGGTCAGGTTTCGCGTTGAGTACCTGCCGGTAAAACTGTCCGCGTTCGGTTGACGAAATCTGGCGGTTGACGAGTTTAATTCGCCCTCCGTGGGGCCAATGAAGCTCTTCTCCTCGGTACATGCTCCGGAGGTCGATCAGTTGCAGGGTAGAGATGGGGTTCCTGTCGTTGACCACGACGGCCAAGGATTCCGCCTCGGCATGGAGGGGAATGATTACGCCTAGTAGCGCGGCGGCGACAGTGCTGCGCAGGATTTGCAGGAGGGTAGGGCGCATCGACGAACGCAGCCTGTCAGAATTGCCAACTAACGGAGGCAAGAAAGCCGTCGGCATTATCTCGTTCAATGCCCCCAATGTTGACTTGGTATTCCGTCTTGATCACGAAATCCTCGATCGGACGATAATTCAGTCCGAACGTATATCGATCTTCTTTGAGGTTCCCTGTGCGTGAGGTGGTGTCAATGTTCGCATGACCGTACCGTCCGACAAGTGTAAATGTCGGATTGATAAAACGGCGACCTAGAAAGGTGTGATCGAGTGCCTGCGGCCAGAAATGGTAGTTGATTTGGGTGTAGAGTCCTGAGAGGCTGGATGGTTCGGTTGATCCGTCAATGTCAAAATACGAATATTCCGCTTTGAGTTCGAAATCCTCGAGTCCTGGCATTCCGCGGGGCTTAAACTCTAGATCAAAATCAAACCCCGTAATGGCATTGTTCGATTCATCGTCATAGTCCCCACGATATCCGCTAAAGCCGAATTCATATTGATCCGCGAAGACGAGCGTCGTACGACCAACGATGGCTTTGTTACTATTGTTGTCATTGAGTAGGTTTGAACGAGCCTCACGGAGGCCTTCGTCTGGAAGCGCGCCCGGCCTGGCGAAATCGTCGGTCAGCCCGTTCACGACCGCGACCTCATAGGTGGCTTTGACGGTCGCACTCATTGGAATCAACCCAAATAAACTGAGGCCGAAATCTGACCAGTTTGTTGGGATCACTCTGCGAGCCATCAGAGGATCGTCGGTGAGGTCGCGACGTGGATCAAAATGATCGACATTGAACTTACCAAACGGAATTTGCAGAACGCCACCACGAAGATTGATCCATTTCATCATGAGCAGATCGACATATGACTGGATGGGTTTCACGTCTTCACCAGAAATTCCGAGATCTATTTCATTGAAGAACCGGATTCGGTCGTGAATATGCCCCGAGATCGTCACGGCTAGCTGCCCGTTAAATGACGTGGATTCCGGTTTATCGAAATCCTCATAACTCGCGACGCCATACCCGCCGATGGTGACACGTTCAGCAATTTCATCGAGAATCGAGCTTTGCTGTTCTTCAAGAGACTGGACGCGCGCTTGAAGCTCTGCAATTTCTTCCTTCTGCTGGTCAAACAACGTGTCGTGGGTCGACGCTTGAGGGCGGTGTTGGGTGTTTTGTCCCTGCGTCTCGAGTGGCGCAGCGATAGAAATGGACGGAATCAGACAGCCGCTCATGAGTATGATCAGCGTCATCATCAACCTGTTGTATCGCCACCGGTCACTCCTGACCTTCACAACAAAATGCATGTCCTTCTTTCGTGTTCTAATCACCCCT
>JAJDBL010000162.1 GCA_029261375.1 Nitrospirales bacterium | reverse complement strand
CATCACGCTCTACGAGGGGCTCCATTGCACCCGTTCCTGTGTTTGCTCTGATTGAGACATCAGATTCCCTCTTCCACAAATCGACAGTGTTGTTGCTGTCGCCATGAATGAAGCGAGGTTTTTCTGGTGGATTTAAGCTGGCCCAATCAGTTGGAAATTGAATGGCGAGTGAATCATTGAATGGCCCATAGACTCGAACCTTATCCGCGGCGGGTTCACCAGCTGGTGGAACCTCTTCCGGCATAAACGCCTCAACATCATCAGGCTTCACGCTCTGACTTCTATCATGCCATTCAAAAAGAAACGCAATATCCTCACCGTCGTACAACGAACGAACGAGAATGTTATCGATCTTGTTCACAAAGTTTCTACTTTTGTGAATGATCTGACCAGCCATACCAATAAATCTTTTTTCACGTGCTTCCCAGGCTGGATGTATCGGATCATCCGGGATAACACCGCCTTCCACGACTTCAGGATCAACAAACCCTGAACGCAACACAAAACTAATGACTGGTTTATCAGTGAGCGGGTCAATTCTCAGTGGATTGCCTTCTGCGTCCTGCTCGCACAAAGAATTCACAAAGTTCGCAAGATGCCAGCGCTCTTCAATCGTCGTGCTCTCCGCAAAGGAGGGCATTGGCGTGCCATTTAATCCGGTGGAGAATGTTCGGAATATATTCTTGACGTTGTATGGATCTTGGCGACTTCCTCTAAAGTTCCAACATTTGTGGAAATCGGCTGGCTGAATCGGAAAGCCCCAGTCATCCTTCAAATTAAAGGGGTTTCCATCACCACGTCCTTCTTGACCGTGACACTCCGCACAACGCAGACGTGTAAACTGCTCCTTCCCTTTCTCAATGCTTTCTGGGGAGGTCGGAATTGGCTCAAGCGTATCGAGCTCAAGCTTAGTGACATACTCATACTCCTCGTCAGTGAAAGAACGATCTTGGATGAGATTAAAAGCGACAAAGGAGACCACATCACGACGTTGCTGTTCGTCTAAAACTCCGTCCCAAGGAGGCATCGCAGAACCAGGCAGCCCGTGCGTCACTGTCTGAAATAGATCCTCAAGCAGAGGCAGTTCCCCACTGAAGGTATGCCTTACCTTGAAGGTGCCTTGGTTGAAGTTTCGGGGTCGTGGCCATAAACGGTCCGCTGCTGGGCCGTCGCCTGCACCTTCAACACCATGACACCAGACACACTTGCTGAAATAGACTTTCTTGCCATTCTCGAGCTGCTCCGGGGTTGGCTCAGAAGGCAATTCCCCTTCGACGAAACCAGCAGCGAGCTCTTCACTCGCTTCCTCTTCTTCCTGTCCAGGAGCGACACCGACCCACCAAGGAGCCGATACCGATACCATGATGGTACAGATCCCAAGCGCGAGCCCAAACAACATGGCACGACGAGACCGCCACCAGGTACGATTCATTGTCATTGTCCTATTTCCTCCCACAGAATCCATCACGCTATTCGTCCCATGTCCGTGGCGGATACTTCGTATGCCAATACTCAAATAAAATTACTTTCCAAATTTCATCTGTTGACAGATGCTGCTCCCATGGTGGCATCGCTGACGCCCACGGGAACCCTTCACGAGGAAGCCCTGGACCTCCCTTGGCCACACGCCAAAACACGAATGTCTCCTGCAGCTGTGCAAGCGTTCCAGGATCGGTAAAGTTCGCTGGAATTGGATTGAACGCAAACGCATACAAACCACGGCCATTCAAGTTATCCCCGTGGCAAAAGTGACAGTTCTGGAAGAAAATCTCGCCACCTTCTTTGACATTCTGCATATATTGAATGGAATCGGGATCAAATGGGTTATCGTCAACATGTGCGTCTTGCACGTGATTAGAATACTCACCATTTTCATCAATCCTGAAAGGGCTCGCTGAAGTCTGCAATGGAAACTTCTTGCCATGAACCTTCACCGCTGCCGGTGGAGCCGGATGCACCGTTCGAAGTTCAATTGGTTCTCCGAGATTTGGTAAGAGGTTCTGGTACGCCATGCCGCTTGCAGAAAGAGGAAGTGCGATGAGGAGAAACAGACGAGTCCACCATGTCCTAGCTGTCTTTCCATCCAGCACAGCGATGATTGGCCTCTTAAACTCTGTCCAGCCTTTTTCCGCGGAAGAGACCCACATGAAGATACCGATCGAAATCATCACTTGGTAAATAGCACGCACGCTAAATGGCAACGGCGGCTCAACCCGATACTTGTAGTACCACCAGCCGACAACGAATACGAAGACAGCCTGGAGCAACATAGGGACACGAATACCCATCACTTTGTCCAAGATCAGCGCACCGAGAACAAAGATGGTAATAATCAGCACCATTTCAGCAAGTAGCTGAACAGGCATCATCCCGTCAATAAAACCCGGCATCTAAGCCTCCCTCATGATAATGACAAAACATCCGTACATAAGAAGTTGATCTCGGCGTGTAGAAACCACGTCGTTACGTTCCCTACATCTCCTCATAATTTGGAGGGTCCTTGCCCTTTTCGATCTTCGAAAGGTAGTTGACGATTCGATACAGGGTCTTGGCATTGAGCGTTGTTCCGAAGTCGTCTGGCATGAGATCTTCATCAAATTCAGGAACGATATAAAGATTCGGATTCATGATCGATTCCAAAATATACTCTTGAACCGATGAAGCGGAGCCAGCGTACCCCTTATCCTTCATCCGCTTTGAAGCATTAGACTTGACGTACAGCTCAGGTCCAAAGTCGCCTTCATCGGCGCCGGGAATGCCTGGAATGACATGGCAAAGACTACATTGCGCCTTTTCAAATATCTCGGGTAACGTTTCGTCCCCGGTGGTCAAGAGCGGGTTATCACCACCACCCGCTTCTCCGTCGCCAGCAGTCGCCTGCGGCCGCTCATCCTCAGGAATAAACTTTTCATATGCTGCACGCATCTCATCAACTGACGGTAAATCGAGCCCTTCTCGCACATACATCCATGCGTCGACCGCCACCATCTCGTCAATGGTCAGATTAATTGGGGACTTGTGCACCGCTGGCATCGGGCTCTCGCGGTCGTTGCTGCCACCTTTTCCAAACCCTGGAGTGACATAACAATTCGGACAGGCATGCGACTCGGCCATATACTCGATGGCGGTCTCCGCAATCCCACTTCCTTCAAACGCGACAGTCTGTACAGTGTCGCGATTCTTATATGAATCAAGTTGTACTATTTCACTCGAGCGGCCTGGCAATCCAAAAAGATTAGGCGCCCGTTCACCGTGGTCGCTTGCCCCAAAGACATGACAGAGAGAGCACTTTGCTTTCCCTTCTGCACCCTTGACTGTGCTTCCACCCACGGCACCAAAAATCAGCTTTTCACCAACATCCGCAAGCTCTTGTGGCGACATTGTTGAAATATCGTCGATGGCTTCTTCTAGCGCTGGGGGTTCCCCAATCGTCTGAGGCAGCCAATTGGCAAATCCTGCAAACGCGGCTGCGACGATAATCATAAACGCCGCGCCGTGCATGATGTAGCGAACTTTTTGGAAATAGATTCCGAGGATGAACGTCGCCGCCGTAAGGATTCCTAAGGAGACCGGAAGAAGCCTGGAATTTCCATAGAAATTTACTTTGTAATTGGCAATGGCCAGAAGAATCAGGCCACCAGCCAATGCCCCAATCCATAACTTAAAGAGCAGTTCTTTATCCTTCACCTATCGCCTCGCTCGTTCACACGGTTTCAATGACTAGCCGCCGGAACTGGGGCAGCCGCCGGCGTTAGTGCCGGAATTTTCACTGTTGCGCTCTTCTTGACGCCAAGAGAGCCTAGCCAGAAGACAAAGAGCAATGTGACCCAAAAGAACAGCACATTAAATGAGATCATGTTTGCCGCAAAGCCAATCGTATGTGTAAAGGCCCATGGGGAGTTATCACGCATAATCTCATTGACATGCCAGTGCAGACGTACAGAGGATCGAATATACCCCATCAAGCCCATCATCCACGTGAACGACGTGGCTAACATGAAGATCGCAAATTGCGACCGAACTGAAATCTTGCCCCATTCAACTGGACCTGTCGGTTTCGCACCTCGCATCATAAGCAAGTTTATGGTCGTCCCAATAAACAAGCACGATAGGGTTGAGACGACCTGTGGTACCGATAACCCTACGCGCACATTTGCTGGGATGTAATACCCATAGATGGCCAGCCAGATAATATTGACAAACGCCAGACTAAAGAGTGACCAAAGCGCAATATCCCCGTACTTTGCCCACGACACAGTGGGTATCTTGTTACACCTCTGGTACAGCAAGAAGCTTAGAATCGTCGTGGTAATGATAATGTTTACCGCACCATTCTTCGCTGACATTACCCCATAGTTTCCTACAACAGGATGCTGTTGCCCTCCCATTTCCTTCAACTCCGTCGGCGTCATGACCATAGTGTGTGGAGTCAGCCAGACCAAGAAACAGACGATGAGCACAAACGTCATATACTTGATATATTTCTGATAACGTTCAGCCCCTTTCATGCGCTCCATTCCTTGCCATAAATAGTAGTTCGTGGTTAGGAATAGCGCTCCAATGAGCACAGCTTGAATGATAAATAGCCACGCGAGCAGCCCCCCCATCAGCGTGATTCCCATTTGCTGACGATACGCGTACACCTCACGCATCAGATAATAACCGGCAAAAGGAAGGGGAATCAGGAATGCCACCGCGATAAACATGGCGACATACCCCATCCAGTCATAGTGGGCTCGCTCCTCGTCATTCTTGGCCGACAAGAAACGGTAGGCCGCATAGGCGGCAACGATACCTCCACCAAACACCATATTTCCAAGTATCCGATGGATATTGACAGGATTCCAGAGATGGTTATGTACCGCCAACCATACGTTGCCAAGAAACTGGCCCTCAGCGTCGACGCCTGCCGGAGACATCATAAACGTCGCCCAGGAGTTCGCAAGCATCATTAACACCGTTCCAAACACATTCAGGAAGACCGCCATGCTGAGATGGACACATTTAAGAAGGCCCTCTCTCATAGCATCCCAGCCGTAGTAGTAAATGTAGAGGGTGCAACTCTCCGCCAAGAAAAGCAACACGTAAATGTGCATGGCGGGATGGAAAATCTTCGTCATGTACTTCCAAAATGCGGGATAGAGAATCATAAACGTAAATACCAGTATCCCCCCTAGAATAGCCGTGATCGAGTAGGCCGTAATACTGATCTTAATGAAGTCGTACGCGAGCGTGTCGTACTTCTGCGCCATGGCGCGATCCTTGCTCACCATTCCGATGAACTCAATGATCATCACGAAGATAGGCACCGCAAGCACGAAGCTGCCGTAATACAAATGTTGCTGGTTCGCAACCCAGATAATGACCCGACTCTCGAAATTATAGCGGGGATAATCATCCTCGTTGTCCGAGGTGACAGGCGCAGGGGGGCCTTGTACGATCCCTTCGTCACCATAGTGGACATCGCGTCCAGTCACCTGGGCGGGAACTTCCTCACCTACGGCCTCCGCTGCGGCAGCCTGTTCAGCTGCGGCATCTTCAAACTCTTCAGCCAACAGGGGAATCGAGATCAGCAGAGGAAGCAGCAGAGCACCCACAATGACGCTAACTGCCAACCAGCCTAAGAGCTGTTTATTCTTCATTCGCCCCTCAAAAAGCCGTTTCATCCGTTGTCCTCCTCCGGAACTGTACACTCATATATCGTCGGTATGCTGCAGCAACAGGTCAC
>JAJDBL010000161.1 GCA_029261375.1 Nitrospirales bacterium | reverse complement strand
CGTTCTTGTATCTATTTATTCCTCTTCACAAGGTCCGCATCACCTCTGCCCTCGTCGGAGGCGTCACTGCGGGTGTCCTGTGGAATGTTCTTGGATGGGCATTCACTGCGTTTGTTGCGAACTCCGCACGCACGGCAGCGGTGTATTCCAGTTTCGCCGTCATGATTGTCTTTCTCATGTGGATCTATTTCAGCTGGTTGATTGTCTTATCCGGGGCTCAAGTTGCGTACTTTCATCAACATCCCCACTCCTATAGATCGGGAATGACGCCTCGCCGCAACACACCTCTCTTCCAGGAATGGCTTGCGCTGTCTGCATTGGTGAAGATTACCAACCGGTTACTTTCCGGAGCACCACTATGGAAACTCGATGAACTCGCCACAACGCTACGGATTCCCGTTTCAAGTCTGGAGCCCTGGATTGACGTGTTTGTCGAGCGAGCAATCTTAGCTAGGACCTCGGACCCGAGCGGGGTGGCATTAGCCCGCCCCCCGGAGCACATTGAGGTCTCGGAAATTCTCAACATCGTTCGCGACCCCAATGATCTTGGGCTGCGGCACGGGCAGGCGATCACACAGGATGTGGTGGCTCAAGCACTCAGCGAACGGGACGCGGGAAGTTCGCACGCGATGGATGGGTGTACGTTGCGATCTCTTTCAGAACGTGGCCTTACGAGCGTAGATGACGATGATAATCCCCGTCTCGCGCGCTAGGAAGTCAGCGGAGTATTCAATCTGGAAATCCCCCTTGCCCCCTTTATCAAAGGGGGGATCTCAAAGGGACTTATTTTGCTGATAGTACGAGAGAGCTCGCCACGACAGGTCCATTTGCGGTGCCCTGTGTGTTTCCATCCAAAAGGAAGATTCTATCCGCGGTGATGCTTCCGCTCCCTATTAGGAAGTCGCGAATTCGGGTCGCCCGCTCCTGGGCAAGACGATGAAGCTGAGCATCTTCCACGACAATGGTCTTCAAGACGGCGTCCTTTGCAACCTCCAGCGAGACCCCTTCGGAGCTTGCTCCCGCCCTCATTTCGTTCGTCGCGTCTTCGTCAGAAGTTTCACCTGAATCAGATAGGCGAACGTCGTCCGACGTCTTGCTTCCAAACATAAATCCGACGATCTTGCCGAACCAACTCGGGTTCTTCTCCAATTCTCCCGGCTCGATATCAGAAAGAACGTTTGTCTCTGAATCGCGCTCGATTCTATCGGTGTGTTCAGAGACGGAGACAGCGGTTCCTCCGGTCTGTCTATAGACGTCCTGGAGAAGGCGACGGTAATCGGCATCGTCCAGTGTCATATCCTCAGGCCGCGTTGATGCAACGCTCTGCCCATCGGCCTGCAACTCTTTCCAGCGCTTCTCACGAAGTTTGCGCTCCAACGTCATGTCCGCGATGGCGCGTCCATCGACTTCTGAGTCGACGGTTCCAGCCACATCGAGACGTAGATTGGGTCGACCAGCGAGTGCCTCGGCGAGGGATGTGAGTTTTTCCTCCTCGGTAGAACTCAACGTGGCATCCCCTGGAGAGAACCCAATTTGGTCAACGGTGTCGGAATCCCCCCCAAGAAGGTTCCCGAGAGCTGCAAACGGTGCCGTTGCCGCTTTCGTGATCACATTACCGAGGACTTGCCACACCAATGGACCATAGCGGAATTCCGGATCGTCGAGATTTCCCCGGATGGGCAAATCAATGTCGATACGTCCATGCCTATCTTTGAGCAAGGCCAGCGCAAGCTTCATCGGCAGGGGTGGAGCCTCAGAATCCTCGGCTCGCTCCCCTAGCGTCAACTGATCAAGGACGACGTTGTTCTCAGCAATCAATTCGTGCTCCGCGACCTTATATGCCAACTCAAGTGACAATTTTCCCTTTTCGATCGGGTAGCCCATAAATTTAGCTGCATAGGGAGAGACGGCGGTCAGCTCAGCATTCGTGAATGTCACGGTGATATCTGTATACGCATTACTTGTCAGCGGGTTTATCTGTCCGCGAACAGTAACCGGCGATTGCCCATTCACGGTTCCGTCAAACACCACATCGGCCTTCGCGATCTCTTGGGAGGAGAGTCCCGTGACCGCCCCATTGAGATTATCAATTCTCGTATCCACCGCGGGTTCCAAGGAAAAATCGGCAAACTGTACAGAGCCATTGACCAAGCGAATCGCCTTAATCGTCACCGGTGTCATCGGAGCTTGAGTGTCATCACCCGATGCGACATCAGAAGGCTGTTCAGGAGGCTGAGAATCAGGCTCATCGGCGGATTTCACGAGGCTCGCCAAGTTCAGGGTCCGATCAGCCGCAATCATCACGTGGGCGAAAGGTTTCTCCAATGCGATGGTGTCCACGGCGATTATCGTAGGCTCAAGTTCCAGATCCAGGCCATGAATCTTGAGCACATCCCACGTCAAAACTGGCGTCGACCTTGTCGTATCAATAACCCTGAGATCATTCAGCGCCGCAGTACCGGAAAAGCGTGCTCTAGGACCATCGACCGGTTCGGCAGCATAATGCAGATGTCCTTCAACGCTGCTTCGTCCACTCAACTGAATATTTGCAAACGAGTCGATATACGGTTGGAAGGGTTCGAGTGCGAGGTCGGACATCTTCATATCAAGATCGACTTCCAGGGGACCGAGTCCAATCATCCCGGAAGTGTACACGTTCCCCGTTTCATTCAACGTCAACGCAAGATCGATTTCGACGGGTGTCTTTTCTAGCATCCGATAATCAGTGAGATGGAGGCGTATCGGATTTATTTCTAGTTTCGCAGGGGTATCGAGACTGTGATCTGTCCAGGCGACGTTGTAATTATCGAACGTCACGTCGCCAACTTGGACATCCCAGGGTTTCATAGCTGAGTCGTCGGAAGAGGCTAATGGCTTCGTCTCCGATTCGGGCACGTCCTCATCAGTCGGCGTTTCTTTCTCCGAGGACGCTGAGGCTGTCAGTATTTCATAGTTGATCTTCCCATCCGGGAGACGCCACACGTTGAACTGTGCATCCTTGGATTCGACCGCAGAGATTACCAGCTTCTGATCTTCGAGATTGAAGTCGATGCCTTGCACCGTGAACGACGGAACCGCCAACAGCTCCTGACCACCATCTCGCTCCGATACCGCAAGGTTATTGAGGCTGATGGAACCGGCCGTAATCTTCGCCTGGAGGGGATCGCGATCAGCCTCGATCACATACATCCCGTGGAGACTCAACGTTCCGTCCGTCAACTCCACCGGAAGTTGGTCCTGCACGTACGCTGCCACCGTGCGGAGATCAAGCGCAGTCACTGATATCCGTCCATCAGACCGTGGAGGGGCCACCATGACATTTCCCTCAACATGCAGAAGATCTGCGCGATTGAGCCCAACCGAAACCGTATAGCTGCTGCGATGTTCTGAATTCGTACTGAAATCGCGAACGGCCACGTTGATGGGAACCACATTTGCTCGAAACGGCGTCGGCTTCGATTCGTCGTGAAATTTAAGGAGGCCGTCGGTAATGCTGACAAGGGCAACCTGAATTGTTGGTGGGGTTGAGGAGGGACCACTCTCGTCTAAATTATGCTCCGGCTCCTTAGAGGCCAAGGAAGCAAGAACCTCCATGACGTTCACGCTCCCATCGGGCTTAACTTTGACGAGAGCATATGGAGACGTAAGACGAATCTCATCAAACCCCACTTTTCCTGCGATGAGGGCAGAGGGTTCGAAATTAGCAAATAGTTCTTGTATATGGAGAAGCCGGGCGCTGTCATCAAGAACCTCCAGGTTCTCGATGTCCACTGAAAACGTAAATGGGTTCAGCGAAACCTTCCCGACAGTGATTGGTCGCTGCAGGTCATCTGAAAGACGCGGAAGGACAACCGTTTTGATGATGATGGGAACAACGAGAAACCCCACCAACGCGTATAAGCCGACAATACCGAGAGCAAAAAATGCTAGTTTGGAACGTCCAATGACACGCATGATTCATCCAGCTCCATACGAGACTTCCTCTATCACGTTAGCACAATTTTATCCACGATGATGACAATCTCATCGTTCAAAACCCAGCTTCCTCAGCAGGGCTTGCGCGTCAGGCTTGTGTTTGTTTTTCCAGAGCCACGGTTCCAGCGGCTCAGTCGCGTCCACGATGATCCTGGCGTGCTGTGCGGCCAACTCTGGCTTTTCCGATTCATC
>JAJDBL010000160.1 GCA_029261375.1 Nitrospirales bacterium | reverse complement strand
ACAATACCTAAGTCTGCTCGTCAGCGTGGTGCTTGTTATCGCTGGCGTGTCGGGTGCTCAAGCAGTCCCACACATCGCGGTCGATTTTGATCCGGCAATAATGGGAATCCAAGACACATTGATGGTAAACGTGGGCGATACATTCACGGCAAATGTGGTGATCCACGATCCAGATGTCACCCCAACTAACCCTACGATCTTCAACAGGATCATCCTTGAGACGTTTTTTAATGATGTGGGGACTGTACTTTCTCCCGGTCCAACGGGTGTGTCGTGGATTCCGGGAGGTTTGGCTTCAGGTTTCCCCCTATTCGGCCCTTCCGTCATCGATCTCTTCGGCCCGTCCGGCGGCTTCCCGGTCAACTTTGGTCCCGGTGGGGCTGGGGTTGGCGGTTCGTTTCCAGGCGGAGGCTTTGCGAATGGCAGCGGCGCGGTCGGACTGTTTGATGTCGTCGCGTTTGGCTCGCTATTCCCCACATTCGGCGGTGGGATTGGGCCTGATCCCCTCCCTATCTTCAGCATCGACTTTACGGCGGCGGCAGTGGGCACGAGCACCATCTTGGTAGGCGGGACTGATCCGTTTGGACACGCTGCTGTGACGTTAGAGACCACCGATGGCCAGGGCATGGATGTGAGCATCCCGTTGAATGAGATACTGGAGGCTGGAACAGTCACAGTTAGTGCCGTGATTCCCGAGCCGTCAACGATCCTGTTATTCGGTACGGGGTTGCTTGGCTTGATTGGCTACCGCCGACGGCGTCAAACAGGCGTGCGTCATTTTTTCATTCAGCGACGGCAGACTGCGGCATGTGAGAATCTAGTCTAGGCGTGGATGAGAAGAATACTTACCATCCCCCTCCACGCTAACATGAGTAGATCCGATGTGGCAGGGTTAAGACGTTGATACGGTTCCCCCAGGAAACCGTGTCGCTCTAGCGAGTGTTACGGATGGGTTTCGACAGGAACCAGTCCGGCGAGTTCAATATCTTGGTCAACCTCTGGCCAGCGGGTCTGACGCTTTGTCGTGACCTTTTTTTTCATCGTGACCTTTTTCAGGACCATCAAGACACCTCATTCGATGCGTGATGATAGACAACGATCGTGAGATCGCCAACGTGCGTCGACATTCTACACCACCCCCTTTTTGTTTGGAACACAACGGAACGCCTCCACGCTTCTCTCACGGACACTTGATGGGAAAGCGTGAAGACGCACATCTTGCCTTGCGCAGGGGGAATCTAAGCGCTTCGCTGACGGTATGCCCACGTCATTTTGTGAATCTCCATCACGAGGAGAAGCACTGAGGCCATTCCAATGAGCAGCATCCATGTCGGCGCTTCAACTGGACTAGTCCCCAACAAGGTTTGCCCTAGTGGGATATACAGCGCCGCGAGATGAACAGAAAAGCCAATCGCAACGCCGGCGAGCACAATTGGGCTGCGCAAGGGGGAATGAGCAAAGACAGATTTCGTTTCCGAACGTGAATTGAATACATGAACGTTCTCGAACAGCACCATCAGCAGCAACAATATATTTCTCGCGTCGTCCTCACTCCACCCCGCACCCAATAACCACACGAAAAGGCCAAACCCCATCACGCCCATTACCACCGCAGCGACAGCTGTTCGCTCTAGCATTAACTGATTGAAGATCGATTCCTGAGGCGGGCGTGGCTTTCGCCGTAACGTGTCGCCTTCGCTTGGCTCAAAAGCTAGCGCAACATCCTGAATACCGTTGGTCACAAGATTGAGCCACAACAGCTGTACAGGAAGAAGCGGGAGCGGCATACCAGTAGCGACGGCGAGGCAGACCAACACCACCTCGGCGGCGCCGGTTGATATGAGCAGGTAAATGACCTTTCTGATATTGTCATATGCAATTCGGCCTTCTTCAACGCCTGCGGTGATGGTGGCGAAGTTATCGTCGCTAATCACCAGCTCAGCGGCTTCACGCGCCACATCAGTCCCACCCTTGCCCATGGCCACACCGATGTTCGCTTCGCGAAGTGCCGGCGCATCATTCACACCATCGCCAGTTACCGCGACATAGTGGCCTGCCTCCCGCGCTGCCCTTACCAGCTGGAGTTTCTGGTGGGGGGAGACGCGCGCAAACACGCGGGCGTGGCTCAGCATCTCAGACAAAGCCTCGATCGATTGTGTCTCGATGTCGCACCCCATCACCACCTGGTCAGCACGTGTGGCCATCCCAAGCTCGCGCGCAATCGCCAACGCGGTGGTCGGGTGATCGCCTGTCACCATCGCGACTGTAATCCCAGCCTGATGACATGCCTTCACCGCATCGATGACCCCAGGTCGTAGCGGATCAATCATTCCGACAAAACCAAGGAGCAATAAGCCGGACGGCTCCGGCGGTGCCTGCGAACGATCGACTGGTTCTCCGACAATCCCTTGTGCTAGCGCTAACACACGATACCCTCGTTCGGCCATCGCTTCGGCGTGCGCGTGCCATTCGTCGCTGTTTGCATCGAACCCTTCACACATCGGGAGCACACGCTCCGGGGCCCCCTTGACGCAGACCAATACCTGGTTTTCAACGAGATGGTACGACGCAGAAAATTGATGCTCCGCCTCGAATGGGATCTCATTGACTTGCGGATGCACTTGTAACGTCGCCTCGCGTTTCCACGCTAGCTTGTGTGCCATGGACAACAACGCAATATCAGTCGGATCGCCACGCCAGATCCAGGTACCGTTTCTATGATGAAGGTCTCCTTCATTGCACAGCACAGCCGCACGTGCAAGGGCATCAAAGTGGCCTCGTTCTGTCGGTGCAATCGCCTGTCCCTCAAGCAACACTTGCCCGTCAGGAACGAAGCCCTCACCGGTGACCTCAAACGTTTCCCCTTGTGGGAGGCGAATCTCTCGAACGGTAAGCTCATTGCACGTCAGGGTACCTGTCTTGTCGCTCGCGACGAGAGTACAACTCCCGAGCCCTTCAACCGCCGCGAGTCGGCGAACGATCACTCCCCTGCGCGCCATTCGTGTCGTGCCTACCGCGAGTGCGACGGTCAACGCGACCGGAAGCCCTTCGGGAATTGCCGACACCGCAAGCGCAACCGCGAAGAAAAACATTTCTCCAACGCGGTACCCACCTCCCAGGATTCCGAACACCGAAATCGCGATTGCCGCACCAAACACCGCAACCGCAACATTTCGGCTGAACGTATCCATGCGTTCAAGCAGCGGCGGTCTACCACCGGAGAGGCCGAGGACATCCTTAGCAAGCTGTCCGACGTGAGTTGCCATCCCAGTGGCAACCACTACGCCAGTTCCACGTCCACGAACGACGATTGAGCCCGCATGCGCCATGTTTTGACGGTCGGCCAACGGTATGGCAGACGCGCCCATCCACTCCGGCTCCTTTAAGACTGCAATTGACTCTCCTGTGAGGAGTGACTCGTCGACCTGCAATCCGTGGGCTCCGATCAGCCGTAGATCTGCTGGAATTCTGTTGCCCGATTCTAGCCAGACAATGTCCCCCGGTACGACAGCTTCGGCATCGAACTCGGATACCTCGCCATCCCTGATGACAGCCGCGCGGATTTTCAACAATTGTTGAAGCGCGCGACTACTCTGTTCTGCACGCCACTCTTGAGACACTCCAATCATTGCGTTAATCAGCAACACCGCTGCAATAAACGCAGCATCTTTGACCTCACCGATCGCAACCGAGACCAGCGCGGCAACGACGAGGATGTAAATTAGGGGACTCTGAAACTGTCGGACGAAAATCTCCAGCCGTGTTGGCATTGGAGATTGAGGCAAGCTGTTGGGCCCATACGTCTTCAAACGCGCTTCAGCGTCGGAGGTGGTGAGACCGCTCTCGCTACTGGAAAGCTGCTGGAGGATTTGAGCAATGCTTTTGTTGTGCCAGTTCGTATCAGGCTCTGGAGCACCTGACACCGCATCAGTCATCATGTTCGTCCGAGCCTCTCCGTAGCCGCGTAAACATTGACTCCAGCCATTGCATTCCAGTGAGGATAGAGACTGTCAATACTGCAAACACAACAGCCTCGAGGGGACGATCGAGAGGAATAGTGCTGTCCTATTGCCGCAAGCATCCACACGACGGCAGCAGAGGTCACGCCGGTGATTGATCCCCCTTTTGCCAGAATCACGCCTGCGCCAAGGAACCCAACACCGGTCACCACCTGACCCAGCACACGTGTCGGATCCACACCCGTGCCATAAAGAGTGCCCCCAAGTCTGACGAAGATGTATGTGCTAAGACAGATGAGAATACTTGTCCGGATTCCAATCGGTTTGCCACGAACCTGGCGCTCGAAGCCGACGACACCTCCGCACGCAACAACAATGATAATCTCAAGTGCGAACGTAGGATCAATCGATTGAAACGAACTCATGGAAGATGAGAGCCCTTCACACTGTTAGGCTGGCTTTGCTTCATCGTAGAAATAACGTATGAATTTTGATGTCCCTCCAAACCGATACAGCAACAGCAGCACAAACAGACAGATAAGCGCGCCAAGATAGAGTGTAACACTGCCTACTGCAATCCAATGGACGTCAGCCTTGGCAGCATATTTCCCTTTGTCGGGCGTGACTACTCCCAAATAAAACCAACACCACGGATATACCGCCGCGCCTAGGCTTAATACTAATGCCAGCCATCGCTTTACCGCTGCTCTTAGTGTGGTGACACCGATGAGAAGACAAACGGCAATCGCAATCGCCCCTAGCCCTTCACCATGCATATGCGCGCGTTTCAGATATACCCATGCCTTGTCCGCGTACTTCTTTGCTTCTTCACGGGTCTTGAAGACTTTGCGGTTGAGATCTGATTCACCTTCATGCCCGGGAACGACGATGCCCTCGGTGTGTTCGAGAGCCTCCTCGTACAGGGCTGCTTTGATGTCGTCCTCGTACAGCCCGAACGTGCTCGCCATAAATTCCGCGTACAAGAGCGTAAACAACCCCAAAAGCAGTCCTGCCAAAACAGGTCGCCATCGCGCATCCATCATTATTCCCTCTCACTAAAAAGTGTATTCATAGGTCATATCGAACAGCGGTCGTAAATCAAAATCTCGCAAACCGGTCACTGGCACCTGAATGCCCAGCCCCCCACTCCATTACCCGCAGTTCGGGTAATACCGCACTCTTGGTGTCTCCTCCGGCTGATCCCATCAGGTGCGTTTCAGAGTTGACTTCAAACATCGGTGTCACCGTAAGACGAGGATCTGGGTGAAACGAACGTCCGAATGCGAGGTCGTATCGCACCTGGGTGTTAATGTCTGCGGTTTCGTGCGGAACGATCATTGTCATCGCGCCCTGAGTCACGAAGTTCTTCCACTCCCATCCTCCACGAACGTTCGGCTCCCATACCAATTCATCAGTCCCCAGCCCCTGGCTTTCGCTCCCTGTCGGGACTCCCAATTCCAAACCAATACTGGCAATGGCCCGACGAGCAGCGCTAAACGCGACGACCCTCCGTACACCAAGCGACGTATCGCCGAGGCTTGAGACGGTTGGTCCAGTCGCTCCGTTGCGTGAGAGAAAACGTGTTTTGATTTCGACATTCGTCAGCCCATCCAGCCGATATTCCATCGTTCCGGATACCTCAGTCAGGTCTTGATCGCCTTGCCCCAGTCGAGTTCCTACAATCCCCTCTTGTTCCGGGAACGCCTTTCCTGTAATCAGGGGACGCGGAAAGTTCAACTCGCCGGGAACCCAGTCCGGATCCGCACAAAGCGATTTCACGTACTGTGCAACGTCTGCAATATTTTCGTCGGTGAGGGTGTCGTACCACGCAGGCATTTCATCAGAAAGGCCAAGATAGCTCCCCCCGTAACGTATGATGCCTTGGAGCACTTCGACGGGGTCCTCCGCCGTGAGCCTGCAGTCGGTCAGATTTGCGGGAGTAACAAGCAGTTCATCGGCTAGCTCTCCCCTCCCCTTCGCATCACCCCCATGACAGGCTGCGCAGTGCTCGACAAAGACCGATCGGCCACGCTGCTCGCTTCCAAGCCCGGCTTGCAACTCTGTCACGATCAGAATGCTGACCGCTGCACACGTCAAAACAAGAAGTGGCAGAATCCGATCTGTTGGGGCTTTTAATTCCTCCAATCAAATCTCCCATCACACCACTACTGCTTCGCAATAGTATTGACGCATTCACCTAGTGAGAACCTTGCAAGAGACATGCCTGGCAAAACGCCCCACAAGAGAGGCGTCCGCAGCATACGGGTGGCGTGTCTTGCGACAGTGCCGCG
>JAJDBL010000159.1 GCA_029261375.1 Nitrospirales bacterium | reverse complement strand
CTGAGCGGTTCCAGGTATAGCTCCTCAAGTCGGTCGTTAATCTTAATAAAATAGGGCTTCACTCCATCCGTTTTGTGGCCGGAACCAGCCACCTGGATGTGATAGGACTCCCCGTGAAGCGTGACATTAAACTCCCGCGGTGCAAGATGGACAGGTTCAGCGGCGCCCGCGCCTGAGGCCGGATGTGGAGTGAGAGGCTCAGGCTTCAATTCTCCTCGAGCACGCTGCTCGAAAAACTCAGACGCTACATTAGGAAACATTGCATAAGACAATATATCTTCAAGAGAATCTACTGTTCCACTAAGGGCTGACCTGAGTTTTTCAAGCTCCGGTTCAAGCAAGTCAGCCGGTCGACATGTGATGGCCTTCTCGCTCCCTAACGCACGCTTTTTTAGATCAGCGTTCACCGCCCCAGGTGGTTTTCCATAGAGGCCCTTCATGTAGTTTCTTGTTTCTGTCGTAATCGTCTTGTACCGCTCTCCCGTCACGACATTGAGCGTCGCCTGGGTTCCCACGATCTGACTTGATGGGGTCACGAGAGGAGGATAACCCATATCTTTCCGAACTCGAGGTATCTCCTCAAGCACCTCTTTAATCTTTCCTAACATGTTCTGCCCAGACAACTGCGAAGCCAGATTGGAGAGCATCCCTCCGGGCACCTGTGACGCAAGAATTTCTGCATCGACCCCGGTGTAATCGCTTTCAAACTGATGATACTTCTTGCGAATTTCCCTCAGTTCTTCGGCGAGTGAAGGGAAGTGCTTCATCTTCATTCCAGTGTCGTAGGGCGTCCCCTGCAACGCCGCAATCATTGACTCTGTCGGCGGATGGGATGACCCGCCGGCTAACGGCGAGAGCGAGGTGTCTATCTTATCGAGACCCGCAACCACGGCCATGAGGGCCGACATTGTCGACATGCCAGAGGTGTAGTGTGAGTGGAGATGAATGGGAACCTTAACGGTTTCCTTGAGTCGCTTGACGAGGAGGTAGGCGTCGTAGGGGGCAAGCAAGCCTGCCATGTCTTTGATGCAAAGGCTATCAATGCCCATACTTTCAAGATGTTTCGCCTTCTCCACATCGCGCTCGATGTTGTGAACCGGGCTTGTCGTATAGCAAAGGCAGGCTTCGACATGTTTGCCCGTTTCTCTCACGGCATTGATAGATGCCTCGAGGTTTCTCAGGTCATTCAAACCGTCGAAAATCCGAAAGACGTCGATGCCATTGGTCGCTGCCCGCTCAATAAACGCATAGAGAATGTCATCAGGATAGTGACCATACCCTAGGAGGTTCTGTCCACGAAGGAGCATCTGTAAGCGCGTTTTTGGAGCCGCGGCGCGGATCTTACGAAGTCGCTCCCACGGATCTTCTTTCAAGAAACGAAGGCATGTATCAAATGTGGCTCCGCCCCAGACTTCGAGCGACCAAAATCCCATCGCATCCATCTGTGATGCGACACTCAGCATATCGTCAGTTTTCATACGTGTAGCGAGAAGGGATTGTTGTCCATCTCTTAGTGCGACCTCTGTCACCGCAACTTTCTGTCCGGCTGCCGCACTAATGTCCGGCGCAGGTAGGCCATTCGGAAGTTTTTTCTTCGCGGCAGTACTTGGCTTTGTGGCGCTGGGTTTCTGTTTGGACATCGTTATAAACCTTCGTAGGATGCGATCGCCGCGGAAATCGCGGCAACAAGATCCTCAGGATCAGTTTCCTCTTCATATTCAAGGACGTGGGGATGATGTTCTAAGTACCCCGTGTCGAAGTTTCCCGCGAGAAAATCCGGATCGTCCATCACCTGTTCCATAAATGGGATCGTCGTCTTGACCCCGCGAAGCACAAACTCTTCAAGCGACCGCCGCATGCGGCGGACGGTTTCATTCCACGTCCGCCCCTGCACGACAAGCTTCACGAGCATGGTGTCGTAATAGGGGGAGATGACGTACCCTTTATAGACAGCCCCATCAATGCGAACACCGACTCCGCCCGGAGAGTAATAGGCGGTGATTTCGCCAGTACTCGGCAGAAAATCCTTTTTTGGATCCTCTGCATTGATTCGGCACTGAATGGAATGCCCCTGGAAGCTCACATCTTGCTGCCGAATATCCAATGGAATGCCAGCCGCGATTTCAATTTGTGTTCTGACCAGATCGATCGACGTTATCTGTTCGGTGACGGTGTGCTCAACCTGAATCCGTGTATTCATTTCCATAAAATAAAATCGGTAATCCTTATCCAGCAAGAACTCAACAGTACCGACGCTGTTGTAATGGACGGCTTGCGCGGCGATGACTGCCATCTCACCCATTCGTGCACGGAGAGGCGCGTCCAGGACTAAGGATGGTGCGATTTCAATTAGCTTTTGATGCCGGCGTTGAATCGAACAATCTCGTTCTCCGAGGTGGATGGTGTTCCCATGTTTATCGGCAACAATCTGAAATTCGATATGGTGTGGTCGTTCCAGATACTTCTCTAGAAAGACTTCAGATTCACCGAACGCCGCATTCGCCTCCCGTGATGCGGCTTCCAAGCCATCCAGCAACTCAGTTTCGTTTCTCGCGATCCTGAGGCCTCGCCCACCGCCGCCCGCACTCGCCTTTACCATGATGGGATATCCAGCACGTTCAGCGAATAACGTCGCCTCGCTGCTCGTTCGGACCGCGCCTTGAGTTCCAGGTATAACCGGGACCCCAGCCTTCATCATCACTTGGCGTGCTCGAACCTTGTTCCCCATGAGATGAATCGCTAGTGGTGAGGGTCCAATGAAGGTTACGCCGTATCGCGCGCAATAGCGCGCGAAATCAGCATTTTCGGCGAGAAATCCATAGCCTGGATGGATCGCGTCACAGCCTGTTTCATTCGCAAGTTGGACAATCCGTTCCATGTTAAGGAACGATCGAATGGGGTCCGATCCAACGAGATACGCTTCGTCAGCCTTCTTCACATAGATACCCGTAGGATCGGCTTCTGAGTAGATTGCGACGGTCGGAACACCGAGCTCGCGACACGCCCGAATAATGCGCATTGCGATCTCTCCTCGGTTGGCGATGAGGATCTTATTAAACATCGGGCGGGCAGCCTATCACAGTCCGTTTCGCGGTGTCGAGACACGTTTAGACCATCAGAATCCCCCGTTTACACTGCCTTGACGAGACCCCGAGGGCTCCATATAATCGGGCACACCACGAAACAATTTCGAGCGGGAATAGCTCAGTGGTAGAGCATCGCCTTGCCAAGGCGGGGGTCGCGGGTTCGAATCCCGTTTCCCGCTCCA
>JAJDBL010000158.1 GCA_029261375.1 Nitrospirales bacterium | reverse complement strand
AAGCATCTGAACCATGCCAATCACCGTTTCACCGTTCCCCATCGCGGTGGCAGATCCGACGCGTAATGCGGCCCCTTCCTGTACGTCGGCGATGTCCTTAATCAGAACCGGGATCCCTCCCGGTCTGTGATCGACGACGATCTGAAGAAGGTCTTCAGCATTCTGGGCGAGGGCTTCGCCGCGAATGAGATACAGTTCACGCTCGTGTTCGATGTACCCACCCCCCGCCATCGCGTGGTTTCGTTCCAGCGCTTCAAACACGCGAGCGAGTGAAAGGTCAAACGCGAGTAATTTCTGAGGATCGACGACGACCTGATATTGTTTGTCCTCTCCTCCCCAAATATTGACCTCGACGACGCCAGGGACCGTGCGAAGGCGTCGTGCCACATCCCATTCAAGGAGTGTCCGTAGCTCCATCGGACTGTAGCCATCTCCAGCAATCGTAAATTGGTAGACTTCGCCCAAGCCTGTCGTCATCGGCCCCATCCTGGGGGTGGCGTACTCGGAAGGAATCTGGTCTTTCGCGATCGCGAGGCGCTCGGTGACAAGTTGACGCGCAAAGTAGGGATCAAGGTCATCATCGAAAATGACGGTCACTGCGGAAATGCCATAGCGGGAGACGGATCGTATCTTGCGAAGACCGGGAAGACCTCCCAGCGCATTTTCAATTGGAAATGTGACGAACTGTTCCACTTCGACCGGCCCGAAGGCTGGCGCACGCGTCAGTACTTGGACTTGTACGGGAGTGAGATCAGGGACGGCGTCGACCGTCATTTCTCCAAACGACCAGATGCCACTTATGACGACGAGTCCAAGCGCAATGAGGGTGAACGCGCGATAGCGAAGTGAGAGTGTCAGTAGAGTCGTCATATTGTCGTCTTCTGCTTGTATGGGGGCAGAGAAGTCCCTTCGCTTGTCATTCCGGGCTCGACCCGGAATCCAGTTCCCTCCTGGATTCCAGCTTTCGCTGGAGCGAAGCCGAATTTATCATTGCTATTCATCACCACTGATCTCGTCTTGCAACACGATACTTTTGAGATCAAACACTCCGGCGATCACGATGGTGTCACCAATGGCCACACCTTGTTTCACTTCTACCCATCCGTCCCCTTCCTGCCCTTTCTCGATTGGGATAAATTCAAAGCCACGGTCACGCTGAACGAATACACCCTTGGTCCCATCAATCATCGTAAGTGCTGAGAGCGGAACGGCGATCACCGGTGACGGCACCTGTCCAAGTTTTACCTCGACATATTCGTTTGGCTTCAACTCGCCGGCGGTGTTGTCGACATCAAATCGCACCTTGACCGTCAACGTTTCTTCATCAGCAATAGGAGCAACGTAGGTCAACGGTGCGGTGATGGGGGCACGACCTTTGGGAACAATGGTCGCGTGATCCCCTTTCTGGAAATGTTGCGCCTCCTCGATCGGGAGATTGGCAAAGACCCACACGCGCGAGGTATCTGCGATATGAAAGAGCTCGGTTCCGGCAAGGATGCCTTGTCCGAGTACCGCGTGTTGGTCAATGACCGTTCCAGCCATCGAGGCTTTTAAAATGTAACGATGCCCTTCAACGTGGCTCCCTTGCTCAAGCTCTCGGAGTTCGTCCCCAGTAATGCCCATGTTGGCTAGCTTTTCGCTTACATGCTGATGGATGGTCTTGGCTTCGAGATATGCCGTACGGTCGCTCTCGAATCGACGGATGGAGATCGCCTTTTCACGAAGCAGCATTTCTGAACGTCGAGACGTTATCTGTGCAGCATCGATGCGGACTTTAGCCACGAGGTAGTTTTCGATCAGCTCATCCAACTTCAAACTTCCGATGGCGATCAGCGGCTGTCCGAGCTGCACAGGATCCCCCAGCTGAACAAAGACCTCGTCAATTTGGCCATCGATGCGGGACGCTGCCTTGGCGACCTTGGTCATATCAAGTGAGACTTGGCCGGGCGCGCCGAGGGAACGCGGTATCAATCGCTCGTCGACGACGGTCGTCTGGATTTGACTGTGAACAGCGTCAGGAATGTGCGTCACGAGCATAGAGTTTTCACGTGCCGTTGACTTCACTACTGGCTCAGGAGTTTCTGACTGCTCCGGCGTGCAGGCGGTCATCACCAAAAAAAGAGGGAGAAAGATCCATAGATGAAACACGGTAAACCTCATTGTGATCGTGAACGTACTCTAAAGCAGATCCTAGTAGGTGTTTCGTCTTCGTGAAGACGACGAATAGGGGACGACGCACGAGATTCCCCCGCCCTCCGCAACATGCTGCAGTGTGATCAGTGAATGGTTAGGGAGTTAGGAGCGTGGTGGGCCGCGTGGAGATTGAGGTAATGCAGGGAGTGTAGGAGGCGGTATGACGGTCTGCCAAGCAGCCAGGGCACCAGATGAGAACGATGATAGGAGGGAGCCGTGGCGCTCATGCGTGGGTAGTTGATTCCAGTGTACAAGGATTTCAGTTGGTGAAGGCTGGATCGTTGAAAACTGTAACTCAGGATGCACCAGCTCTTGATGGTCGTGCTCCCATTCAGGATGGGTTGGGCTTAGAACGTGTTCCCCCGCATGATGTGTGTGATGGTGGTGCGTCTCCTCAACATCCGGAAGATCGGCTTCAAAGATACTATGAAAAACCGGGGAGTGATCGTGATCGGAGGACACATGCGCATGTCCAATGCCAGGATGAATATGGATGAACGGAAGGCTCACCCATAAAGGCAGCCAAAGCAAAATAAGAACATGCTGTGTGCGCGTGCAAGTCCTGATTCTAGGCATACTCAGTATTTACCGCCTTGAAGCAACGAGTTCATTTTCTATTATACGTACATCGTGGGTATGTACTGCAAATCCGCAAGGGGGTATCGATGCAAGGGACTATGCGGCAGTCAGTCGTGAAATACGGTTAATCTTCTCTTTCATGCTTCGAGCTGTGTCCCAGAGGTCAATGGCTCGTTGAGCGTTTAACCAGAATTCGGCACTATTGCCGAAAAGGCGGGCAAGCCGCAGTGCCATCTCGGGACTGACGGCACGCCGTTCCCGAAGTAACTCGTTGACCGTTTAGCGTGATACCCCGATGACGTTCGCGAAACGTGATACGGTTAATTCGTAATCTGGCAAGAAATCCTGTCGCAACATCTCGTCTGGGTGTGGTGGGCGAATTTTTCTCGTTCCTTTGTTTTGAATGCTCATGCCAATTCCAGCCTTAGTGGTAGTCTGTGAGTTCGACATCGTATGCGTCGCCGTCAATCAGGCGGAAGCAGATCCTCCATTGGTCATTCACCGAAATCGAATGTTGTCCTTTTCTGTCCCGTTGCAATTTATGAAGTCGGTTGCTTGGAGGAACTCTGAGATCATCTAGGCAGGTCGCCAAATCCAAATACTCCAACTTCCTTACGGCACGTCTCCAGATTTCTGAAGGAAATCAAGGTTCCCCTTCCCCGCGAGGGGGGGAAGGGCATTGAGACAAATCGTATGAATCTAGGGCCAGAAGGTTTACGGCTTGGGTGCCATGATTGCTAGCACGGTGAGTTGGTCGTCGGTGTGATTTTTCACTCCGTGGGGCTCCCCGGCTCGGGCAATCGTCGCCATGCCCTTTCTCAAAATCGTGGTCTCAATACCGATCTTAAATGTGCCCTCACCCTTCTGAACGATATACACCTTATCTGAGTGGTCGTGCGTGTGAACTTTCTGCTCCTGCCCCGGCTCGAAACAGTAGAGGTCGGTAAATAGATGTTCCCCGTCAAACAGGTTGTTCTTTTTCATCTTCTCGGATGAGTAGTTGACGTGATCGGCGATCGTGACTGTTCTCATATATTGTCCTCCCCCAAGGTTTTTATGAGTTGTTTATAATATCTTGCTCCACCTTCACTTGCTTCCTTTCCCACGTGAGGCGCGAGTGAGTATGGTTAGCCTTTAATATTCCCTACCGGGCGTAATTCTGCCACTTTCTTTGTGATGCCGCACTGTTCGACGGTCTCAGCAACCTCTGAAATATCTTTGTAAGCCATTCCCGCTTCTTCAGCAAGTCCAGACATCGAGACAGCTTTGATAATGATGCCTTTTTGCTCCATCCGACGTTTGAGATCGGCTCCATTGATCTTTTTCTTAGCAGCCGTACGCGACATGGTTCGGCCGGACCCGTGCATGGTTGAGCCGAAGGTATCAGTTTCGGCTTTATTGGTGCCAACGAGTAAGTAAGATCCGGTTTCCATCGATCCCCCGCAGATGACGGGTTGTCCAATGTCACGATATGGTGCGCAGACATCGGGGTGTCGAGGCCCGAATGCGCGTGTGGCACCCTTGCGATGAACTACCAGGTCTCGCGGTTTTCCGTTGACGGTATACCGTTCGACCTTGGCGATGTTATGTGCGACATCGTACACAATCTCCATCCCCATCGACTCAGCGGGTTTGTGAAACACCGAACTGAAGGCCTCACGAATGCGGTGCGTGATCACTTGGCGATTAGCAAACGCGGAGTTTGCGGCACAGAGCATGGCGCCGAAATAATTCTGCCCTTCCGGGCTTTTAAACGGCGCACAGGCAAGCTGACGGTCTTTGACGTGCAGATCATATTTCTTCATGGCTTTTTCAAAGACACCGAGGAAGTCGGTAGCCACCTGATGTCCGAACCCGCGAGAGCCGCAATGGACCATGATAACCACTTGGTTCTTTCCAAAAAGCCCGAATGTCTCTGCGGCTTTGCGATCGAAGATTCGTTCGTCGGCTACTACCTGCACTTCGAGGTAATGATTGCCGGATCCAAGGGTGCCCACTTGGTGTATGCCGCGTGTGATGGCTTTCTCGCTGACCTTTGATGGATCCGCGTGTTCTAGTCTCCCAAATTCCTCGATGCGTTCTTTATCCTGTGGCCAACCGTATCCGTTTGCAATGCACCAGTCGATTCCCTCATGCATGAGGTCTTTGAACTGGGATGGGTTGAGCCGGAGAAAACCCTTAGTTCCGACCCCGGCCGGCACATTGCGAGACAACTCGGTCATGAGCTGTTCCATTTTCGGCTGGACTTCGTCGTAGGTCAGGTCTGTCCGGATGAGACGCATGCCGCAATTGATATCAAAGCCAATACCACCAGGAGAAATGATGCCGTGATGCTGATCGAACGCGGCGACCCCGCCGATGGGAAATCCATATCCCCAGTGACCATCCGGCATGCACAGGGCGTACCGCTGAATGCCTGGTAAACATGCAACATTCGTCACTTGGTCAAACACCCCACTATCCATTTCGTCGAGAATTTTTGGGGTTGCATAGATGCGAGCGGGAACGAGCATCCCTTCCTTTTCCGTGACAGGGATTTCCCAGACATTAGGGGCGGCTTCGTAGACGCTCATATTGGTTTGATTGAGTTTCATGAGAAAGAGCGATCAGCGATCAGTAATCAGCCGTGAGGAAGAACAGAAATGGTTTCTTGATGCACTCGCGTTCTTTTCTCTTGCTCGAAGCCGATCGCTGAATGCTGACCGCTTCGAGGCTTCATATATCCAATACAACCAGCGCCACCCACTCGCTTCCGTCATACGACACGTCATACATGTGTTTGGTCACAGCCTTCACGTCGCTGCCCAGAAGATGGTCGTCCTGAACGTTGTCTCCACAAACGTGACCTGTCAGTGCCCACGTTGGCCTCTCTTTAACCGTCACGTCTGCCTCGCAAAAGACCATTGCGTTGGCATCCTTGAGGTAGACGATCTCATTGAGCCATTGATAGAGCAGCTCAGAAAGATCGTCGGCCTGGATTTGGATTGTTTGTGTGTGCCGGGGGATGACGGTCGATGGATCGACCATGGTTGCGAAGAGCGCATCCGCGGATGCAAGGAAGAGTTCTTGTGGGGTGTTCCCTTTGGCTTCAAATGCGGTGTCGGCGATGGCAATATCCTCTAAAAAACGATGCGATCTCACGGAATCTCTAGGAACTTGGGAAACTTCGTGAGGTTTCGGCAGCCTGTCTCAGTGACCAATACCATATCCTCGATGCGCACGGCGCCGATATCGGGGTAGTACAGACCCGGCTCGACCGTGACGACTTGGCCAGCTTTGAGGATGGCTTGCGCTTTTCCAACCCGCGGGGGCTCGTGAATATCCAATCCCACGCCATGTCCGGTGCCGTGAAAGAAGCCTTGCATACGTCCGTCGCGTGGAACGGTGGTATAGCCTGCAGCTTCGAACCGTTAACAGATTCGCTGATGGATGTCATTGCCGTTGACGCCATCGCACACTTCATCGACTGCAGCCTGTTGGGCCTCTTTCACGGTATCATAGAGTCGCCGTAATTCATCTGAGGCTTTGCCTTTGACGACAGTTCTCGTCTGGTCGGCAAAATAGCGTGTGATGCTGGATCGAGGGAAAATATCCATGATGATCGACGTGTTCGCTTGTAAGGGGCCGGAGCCTTCGTTGTGTGGATCACATCCTTGCAGGCCACTCGCGATAATCGTGTGTTGTCCAACGCAGTCACGTTCCATCAGCGCGACGTGGATGATCTGCCTGATTTTCTCCGATGTCAGTGGGGCGCCATTTGAATAAATGGTATTGTCACGAATGGTGGCTTCGCGAATGACCTGAAGTGCGATCTCAAGCGCCTCTTCCGTCGCACGCTGTGAAGCCTCAATGGCGATGACCTCTTCCGCGGTTTTATACAATCGTTGTTCGTAAAAAGGTTCATCCCTGGTTTCGATCGCATAGCCGAGGGCCTGAAGGTCTCGAGCGTGTCGAAAACCAAAACTCCCTGGCACTAGAATTTGAGTCACGGTATGCTCTTGGAGAATTACATGTACGACATCGACCATGCGAGGCGCAGCAACCCCGCTCGCTTTCGCTTTGTTGTCATATTCTGAGTACGAGAGAACCGTGTTGACTGTCGCCGTGGATCGTGCACGATCGACCTCGAGATCGCTCATGACGAGCATCGACGTGCCATCGATCTCTATGAATATAAACGGGTCGGGTGCGAGGAACTTAGTGGCATAATACAGGTTGGCATCAACCTCACTTGCAGCGATGATCAGCGTGGCAGTTTTTGACATGT